>NZ_JAOALE010000053.1:0-11833 GCF_047462575.1 Synechococcus sp. 'PEA 65AY6A-5F PE A' | reverse complement strand
GGGCTACTGAAAGCCCGCTCCGTACCGCTTTAGCGGTCGGAGTCGGGTAGTTTACTCGGCTCTTTGCCCCCATCGGTCTGGAGATCCACGCCGAAACCCCCGCCGAGATTGCCATCAGCATCACCGCCCAGCTCATCCAGGTGCGACGGGGATCCCCGAAGAGAATGCCCGGCGAAACTCAAGGTGTAGGCTTGCCGGTTAGCCGGAGGACAAGCTAGGCTAGAAAAGCGCCGCGGGGTAGAGCAGCCTGGTAGCTCGTCGGGCTCATAACCCGAAGGTCACTGGTTCAAATCCAGTCCCCGCTATAGGAACTCAACATCTGCAGGCATTGGGAGAGCTTCTCTAAGTTGTCTTGAGCCGAAGCTAGGAAGACGGTGCATGGATCCGCGGGAAATCGAGGCGTTGATACAGGCTGCCCTGCCCGGAGCCAAGGTGCAGGTAGAAGATACAGTTGGCGATGGCAACCATTTTCAGGCTGTCGTCGTAGCTGAGCAATTCCAAGGCCTCCCCCTCATCAAACAGCACCGGCTGGTGAACGAGGCCTTGAAGCCCTACCTTCAGGATGGCCGTCTCCACGCCCTAGCCCTCCGTACCTTTACCCCTAGCCAGTGGGAGCAGCTTCGGAGAGCAGCCCCCGGCTCAGCTTGAGCGGGCTTGCACTAGCCAAAGCTAATACGGAGCAGAGAAAAATCATCCTCAAGATCGGCCTTGCCGCGGAAAGACTGAATGTGCTGCAGAACGTGATCGAGGCCAACGCAGGCATGCTTGCTTAGGAAGGACTTCCAGTTCTCTATCCCCCAGATCCCTTCCGAGCTGGACACTTCGTAAACCCCGTCGCTGAACACGTAGAGACAACTGTTGGCCGGGATCCGGACTTCGTCCCTAGCAAAGTCCTGATCGGGCAAAATGCCAATCGGCAAATTGGGGGTCTTCAGGTCTAGGGGGATGGGGTCTGATTGCGCAACCAACAGAGCGGGGGGGTGGCCAGCGCTGGCAAAAGAAAGCAAGCGAGATCCCGGCTGATAGACCCCATACCAAAGGGTGAAGTACATTTCATGGTGGGATCCCATTGGGAAGGATTGGTTGAGGGCGCGCAACACCGCATCCGGCTGCCGCAGGTCTGTATCGGGCAGGCTCTGGGAACGCAACTGGTTCATCACCGACACCGACAACAACGCGGATCCCACCCCGTGCCCTGACACATCTAGCAGGTAGATGGCCAGGTGATCCTCGTCTAGCCAGTGGTAGTTAAACGAATCCCCCCCCAGCTCCTGGGAGGGCAAAAAGCACCACTCAATCGCTATTTGGTGAGGTGGGAAGTCGGCCGGCTTGGGCAAAAGCGAACGCACATAGCTGGCTGCTTCGGCCAACTCCGCCCGCAGTCGGGCCGTTTGCTGCTGCAGGTCATAGCTGAGCTGGTGCAAGCGCAGCCCAGCCCGCACCCGCGCCCGCAATTCATTGGGATCGATGGGCTTGCTGAGGAACTCATCTGCCCCGGCATCCAGGCCCTGGATGCGGTCTTCGACTTCGGTGCGAGCGGTAAGCAAAATAAAGAAGGTGGTGGAAAACTTGGGATCCGCCTTGATGCGCCGGCAGACCTCCAGCCCATCCATATCCGGCATCATCCAGTCACAGATAATCAGCCCCGGGGTTAGGAGATGAGCTTTCTCCAGCCCTTCCAAGCCACCGCTGGCCATCTCGACGGTGTAGCCCTGCCGCTCCAGGGATCGCTTCAACACCAGCCGAATCGTGGGATCGTCGTCCACAATCAAAATGGCCGTCATGACCACTGCACCTCAATCCCGAATCAACCCGAATTAAAACGCAACTCTAGCCCGTACTGGTAGGCAGACCGTTTATCCTAGCCCAGGAGTTGCGGCAGAAAAACCGGCTTGGAGGGCGGTTAGCGGAAAAGCCTCAGCAACCTCATCCCCCAGAGCTAAAGTTGCGTATCCCTTAGTGGATCCCTAAAACCGTGGTTGCACGCTACCCAAAAGCTGACCGTTTCAAGATACTGGTGGGAATAGATAACAGCGGGGGGGTTTTTGGGCAGATTCTGCTTTAGAGACTTCCATTGGACAAAGAGATACGGATCACATCTTATCCATCCTTTGCCGGTCTAGAGTGAACTTTGAGGTTAAACGGCCTTGGCTGCATGAGCGCGTCTCCTCTACCGTTATCTCCTCCGTCCGTTCGGGATTCGCAGGCGGCTTCAGCCGCGGCACCCCGCCAAGCTCCCAGGGGAGAAATCCGGCTGGAGGATCTGGACGAGAAGCAATTGCTGGCCGGCCTGTCGTCGGTGGTGCTCAACCCGGCAGCTTGGAGTTGCTTTAGCATCAGTGAAACCAGCCGCTTGCTGCGCCCCCTGCAAATTTGCCCCGACTTGACCGGAACTCCCGTTCTCTCCCCAGGCGCCACTGCTGAAGTTGTCTATAAGTTCCTGCTGAGCGACGGTCGGATTGGAACCATGAAGGGGCTGATCTCGATCGAAGACTTTCGCAGCAAGCGGCTGCATTCTATTTACGAGGAACTGCGTATTGAAAAAATCATACCGGTTTTTAACGAAGCGGTTGTCGAGCAGATCATCGATCAGTTGAAGCCGATTTTTGCCCGCGACCTGGACGAGCTGCTTTGGCAAGAAAGTTTTTACTTCACCCCTCAAGATCTACGCCAGCCGGAGTTCTTGTTGCGCGGCCTGCGGCCCGAGGCGATCCCACGCCGCTTTCGGCCGCACCTGCAAAGGGTGTACTCCCACATCATAGGGGTGTGTCGCAGCTTGCCCAACATCGCTTTCCAACTGTGTCTGCGGGCCTACCTGGAGTACAACGAGGTCAAAAACAAGCATCTGTTGGCAATTCTGCTCAGCAAGTATTTTTACACGCTCTATCGCATCGGTGGACTGGACGGTTGGAAAAGTCGGGATCCGGTGGAAGTGGGATCCCTCTACTCTTCCAATCGACGGGCTCGGCTGCAGGCTCTTTCTCACCTGCTGACGCTGGACAACGACAGCGACGAACCGCTGGCAAGCCTTGGGGATCCAGGGCCGCGCGGCAGCTATTTCAGTGGAGAGGGGGAGCCTGCTGCTGGCGAGGTGCCGAGCGCAGAAGAGATCGAAAAGCTGCGGCAAGATGTGGAGGCAGCGCGCAGCCAGGCCGCCGAGGCCCAGCAGCTGGTAGCCCAATATCAAGAAGAGAAAAAACAAGAGCTGCTCAACCGCCTGCAGGATCCCAATAAGTTTCTCCTTTTCAGCCTCCATCAATTTTTCGACACTCTCCTCACATCCCTGCCGGTGGAGGTGAAAAGCGAGTACGGAGCCGTCTGGGTGCCCCGCACTTCCCACTTGGACGAAAAAGAGCGGGACAAGCTGACCGAACATTTGCACCAGATTACCAGCGAGGCCTATTTGCTGAGCATCCCCTTTGCCGAGGCGACGATCATTGGCTATTGGCGGGTTTTGGCCGATTCGTTCTACAACCAATGGGTTTTGAATCAGTACAAGCAGTTGCAAAGCTACGGAGTGGATCTAGAGCAGCAGGGCATCCAAATCCTGGAGCGCGAACGATTTTTAGATGAAGTGCAACTGCGCTTTGCTGGCCGCCACCGCGAGATCGTGACTCAAAATGTGGAGAAGATCAGCCAAATTGTGGTAGACAGCCTGGCCAAGCGGGTGGCCCTCAACACCAGCCAACAGAGCTTTCAAGCCATGCGAGCCAAATTGGCCACCGTTTTGGATATGGAGATCTCCCGCAAGGACATGGCGCAGGTACGGCGGCTGATCGACTACTTCACGGATGTGTTTTTGGGCAAGCGGGAGGAGCTGCGCTCGCCCTATCCGGTGGGCACCATCTTGCAAGTAAGGGCAGCCATCGAGCTGCGTCCCCCCGACAGTCGCACCCGCATTGGCCTGGAAATCCTAAACCAGATCTACCGCGAGTACATGCCTGTGCTGCAGCAAGAGTAGGGGCAGGGATCCCAGGGGCTGGCAAGTTTTGGGCACAATGGGGACTGGTGTGCTGTTTAGGGTTGGAGACGGCAAGTTCCCATGCGCTACCGCCAGCTTGGCCACAGTCCTCTGCAGGTTTCGGAGATCTGCCTCGGCACCATGACGTTTGGTGAGCAGAATACCCAGACTGAGGCTTGGGAACAGCTCGATTACGCAGTAGAACACGGGATCAACTTCATCGATACGGCTGAGATGTACCCGGTGCCGGCGCGGGCGGAAACCCAGGGAGCCACAGAACGCTACATCGGCGAGTGGCTGCAGCACCAGCCGCGGGAGCGCCTTGTCATCGCCACCAAGATCACCGGCCCGGGGCGGCCCTGGCACTGGATCCGCGGCGGGTCTCTCTCGATTAGCCGCAACAACCTCAAACAGGCGGTGGCCGGCAGCCTCAAGCGCCTGAAAACCGACTACATCGACCTCTACCAAATCCACTGGCCGGATCGCTATGTGCCCCTGTTTGGGGGCGTGGCCTACGATCCCTCTCAAGAGCGGCCCACGGTTCCCATTGCCGAGCAACTGCAGGGTCTGGCGGAACTGGTGCAGGAGGGCCTGGTGCGCTACATCGGCCTGAGCAACGAAACCCCTTGGGGAGTCTGCGAGTTCTGCCACGTGGCCGAGCAGTTGGGCTTGCCCAGGGTAGTCTCGATTCAAAACGCCTATAGCCTCCTCAACCGCACCTTTGAGATGGGGCTGGCGGAGGTCTGTCGCCACGAACAGGTAGGGCTGCTGGCCTACAGCCCCCTGGCCTTTGGGCTGCTGACGGGCAAATACCTGGGGGGCGCCAAGCCGCCGGGATCCCGTTTGGCCCTGTTCGAGGGCTTTGGCCAGCGCTACCGCAAGCCCAATGTGGAAGAGGCCGTGGCTGCCTACGTGCGCATTGCCCGCCAGCACGGCCTGACCCCTGCCCAGTTGGCTTTGGCCTTTGTGCGCAGCCGTTGGTTTGTCACCAGCACCATCATCGGGGCCACCAACCTGGCCCAGCTCAAGGAAAACCTCAGTTGCCTCGAGGTGGAGCTGTCGCCTGCGATCCTGGCAGAAATTGAGGCGGTGCACCAGCGCTACCCCAATCCCGCCCCGTGAAACTTCGGAAACCGATAGAACTTTTCAGGAGATTTTTTCGTCTAGGGTTACGGAGTGGGTAACTCCATCCGGCTCTTCTTCGATTGTTGATTGTTTGGGCCGATGTCTTTTCTTAGAGCCTTTCTAGCAGGTAGCGAGGAGTTGTAGGGGATGCGTGAGTTTTCTCTTTGGCAAAGTTGGAAGGCGGCAGCCGTGATAGCGAGCTGGGGCAGTTTGTTGCTGGTTGCGGATCCCGTTTGGGCGCAACTTTCCGATATCAGCACCTACTGGGGCGCCCAGTACATCGCCGGGCTCAATGAGCGGCAGATCATCGGCGGCTTCCCAGACGGCACCTTTCGCCCCAACGAGTCGATTACGCGGGCCCAGTTTGCCGTTATCGTCACCAAAGCTTTTGGGCTAGATACCAACGTCCCTGTGCGCCCCTTTGCCGATCCCATTCCCAGTTGGGCAGCTCCCTCCATCGGCGCGGCGGCAGCAGCGGGGTTGGTTTCCGGCTTTCCCGACGGCACCTTCCGTCCCAACGATGTCCTCACCCGCGCCCAGGCCATCACCGTTCTGACCCGCGCCGCCACCAACGGCAGGCTCCTCGAGGATCCCGGTCAAATTGAAGCCATTCTGTCCGGCTTTACCGATGCCAATTTGGTTCCCAATTTTGCCCGCGCCCCCATCGCGACAGCAGTTCAAGAAGGTCTGTTGGTGCTCTACCCTGATCCCACCCGACTGAATGCCCAGGCGGTGGCCACGCGGGGGGAAGTGGCGGCTCTCACCTACCAAGCGCTGGCCAAGGTGGGCCGGGTGCCCAGCCTAGACCCGCCTGTGGGAGCTGCCATCCCCGGGCCAGGGATCCGCACCGAGCTTCTGGCTCAGGTCCCCCCCACGCCTGAGCCCCTGGCCACGCCGGATATCCCCGTGGAGCCGCTGGTGGAAACGCTGCCCGCCGCCCCAGAGGTGAGAACTTTCTTTGCCCGCGAGGAGCTGGGATCCGTCAAGCCGGGAGATACCTTGACGGTGTATTTGCTGGGATCGCCAGGGGCGCAGGCGTCTTTCTCCATTCCCGGCATTGCCTACAACCTGCCCCTGCAGGAAACCCGCCCCGGCCAATACGAGGGCAGCTACACCTTCCGCAGCCAAGACCGGGCCTCGGAAGCGCCAGTATTTGCCCGTCTGGAGCGGAATGGGCTGGTGACCCTGGTGCGATTGCCGGACAAAACCATCAGCATCGGTCGGGTGACCGACACCACCTTCCCCACCATCAGCGACCTGGCGCCGCCCAACGGAGCGGTGACCGACAACCCGCGCCCATCCATCTCCGCTCGCTTTCAAGATGACCAGGGAATCGACCTCAATAGCTTTACCCTGCTGGTGAACAACGTGGACGTTACCGCCCAAGCTCAGCTCAGCCGCACCGGCTTCGCCTACACCCCAGCCGAGCCGCTGCCCACCGATCGACCGACCTTGATTGCCGTCCAAATTGCCGATACCAGCGGCAACACCGCCATCCAGCAGTGGTCTTTCCAGGTGCAGGCCGCCCAGCCCACACCCACTCCAACGCCCACCCCTACTCCAACACCCACCCCTACTCCAACACCCACACCCACTCCAACACCCACGCCGACTCCCACACCCACGCCCACACCGGAAGCGACTCCGACCGCAACAGCAACGCCTACCCCCACCCCAGAGCCTGTAGTGGAGCCTTTGCCTTCTCCCTCTCCCAGCCCTTCTTAGGCAAGAGGGATCCCATGAACAGGCTTTAGTGGTGTTTTAAAGGCCAATGGGTTGCCCCTAGATACTACATCTAGTGGGCACGAGCTGGTCAGGATGCTAAGCTACTGCCAGTTGTGACTGGACGGGATCCATGAGCTCAGCGTTGCAGCCGTTTTTGCCGTCGTGGCAAAGGGTTGGCTTTGGGTGGCTGGTGAGTGGGGTGTTGTGGGCTGCGGCGGTCGCTCCCATCACTGCCCAGCAGTTCGAGTTCACGCCCCAAGCCCCTCAGCCAAATCCCGTCCCTACCCTGCCTCTGCTCAGCAACCCGCCCGGCTCCACGGCTCCGCAAGCCCTGCCGCCTGTGCCTCAGGTGCCGCAAATGCCCCTCACGGGGGATCCCCTCCCCCCACCGGGGGATCCGAGCCCGGCCCCAATTCCGGTGGTGCCCGTTCAAGCGGCCCCAGGTGGACCAGCTCCGCCAGGCGAAGCCTACTCCTATCAACGGCGGCCCGACCTCAGCCCAGGGGGGAACCTGGCTGGGGCCGCGCGGGGCGAGCTGCCTGCCGGCACCCGTATTCCTCTTACGGTCTACCGACCCATCACCTTCCAGCCCTACCAGGCCATCAGCGCCAACCTGGAAGTCTCCGAGCCAGTGCTGGATCGCTTTGGCCAGGTGGTGATCCCGCCAGGGAGTGTGGTGTGGGGCACCTTTGAGCCGGTTTACAGGCCCAGGGATCCCCTCAGTCGTGGCGAAGACAATGCCGACCTGCGGAAACAGATCCTCGGCAACCGCTTTGTGGCCAACCGCCTCACCATCGGCCCTTCTACCTATCTCATTAGAGGCCAGTCTGCACTGCTCCCGGTTGGGTTGGATCGCAACGCCGATGTGGGCACCACCGTCGCCCGTGGGGCGGGCTATGGGGCGGCGGGCGGGTTGGCCTTGGGGGTGCTCACAGGGGGATGGGGCTTTTTGCCCATCCTGGCCGGCGGCCTGGCGGGTGCTGCTGCAGGTAGTACCAACATCGACCGGGTGGTGACGCTGCAGCCCAACACCCTGGTGGAACTGGAACTGAGCGAGAGCCTGATCATCCAATAGCCTTGACAAGAAGCGAGCAGGAGCGGGTCGGTAGAGTAGAGAAGATCCCCCCAAGTTTGCTCCATGGCCCTTTGGATCTACGTCGTGCCCCCCCTGGCCGGGCTGGTGATCGGCTATTTCACCAACGACATCGCCATCAAGATGCTCTTCCGGCCCTACCGGGCCTATCGGATTTTCGGCTGGCGCATCCCCTTCACGCCCGGCCTGATCCCGCAGAACCAGCCCCGCCTGGCCAAGCAGATTGCCAAGACCATCATGGGATCCCTGCTCACGCCAGAGGAGCTGCACAATCTGGCCCGCAAGCTGCTGCGAACTGAGCGCATGCAGGCAGGGATCCGCTGGCTGCTGGGGGTGGCGCTGGATCGGCTGCAAAACCCCGAGCAACAGCAGCAAACCGCTCAGGTGCTGGCGCGCATCTTGGCCGATCTGTTCAACGAGTCGTTGCCCCGCCTGGTGAAGGTGCTCGCCCGTCAGGAGACTTTTTTGGAGGGGCCGATTAACCAACTGTTCGACCAGGTGCTGCTAGAGCTGCGCCTCAACGCCGAGCAAGCCCGGCAGCTTTCGGAGTGGATCCTGAAGCAGGCGCTGCCCCCCAAGGTGTTGCGGCAGAACCTGGTGGATTTTCTCACCGATCGCAACATCGAAGCTTTGGATGAAGAATTTCGCGAGCGGGCCACCGGCTCCTACTGGCTGGTGGCCAACTTGTTTGGCCTCAAAAACGCCCTGCTGCGCCTGCGCACCTATTGCCTGGAGGAGCCGGAAGGGGCAGAGGCCATCTTGGAAGATCTGCTCAAAGACATCAACGCCCCCCGCCGCCTGACCGAGATCCTGCAGAACCTCTCCCTGCAAAACCTGCCGGTTTCCGCCGTACGTCAGTTGCGCCGTGCCCTGCGCGATGGGATCCAAGATTACCTGCGCAGCCAAGGGCCAGAGGTTATCAAGGGGCTGGGGGAGAGCATCGATTGGGAAAAAGTGGCCAGCCTGGTGTTGGGTCGCCTGCGCAACTCCAAGGCGCTGATCGCCTCCATCGATCAGATCAGCGCCGACCTGGCTTTGATCCTGGAGCGCTACCTAGAGCGGGATCTGGAATCGCTGATGATGCAGGTGATCCCCGTGTTGAACTTAGATCAGGTGATTGCCGACAAAGTCAACGCCACCTCCCCTGCTGAGCTGGAGCAGGCCATTCAGCAAATTGTGCGCCAGGAACTGCAGGCCATCGTCAACTTGGGGGGGCTGTTGGGTTTTTTGGTGGGCTGCGTGCAGGTGCTGTTTTTGCTGAGGTGACGGCCCCCTTCCCCAGAAAACGGGAGCTTGGATTGCGGCTTTTGCTTCAGTTATGATATTGGAATGCGGTTAACAATTCTCCACACTTCCGATCTCCACGCCAACCTGCATCCCTGGAACTACTTTGCCGGGATCCCTGCAGAACATGGCTTGGCCAAGCTGGCCACCCTGATCAAGCGTGTGCGAGCAGCCAGCGAGGATCCAGTGTTGCTCATCGACAGCGGCGACACGATCCAGGGATCCCCCTTGGGCACCTACTATGCCCAGGTGGAGCGGGTCTCCCCCCATCCCATGGCCCACGCCCTCAACGCCCTCGGCTACGACGCCTTTACCCCCGGCAACCACGACTTTAACTTTGGGCTGCAGGTGCTGCAGGATTTCACCGCCGATCTCCGCTGTCCCACCCTGTGCGCCAATATTCTCCGCCACAACGGGGATCCGCTGTTTCGCCCTTACCTCATCCGAGAAGAGGCCGGGATCCGCGTCGGCCTGCTGGGGCTGACCACCCCCCGCATCGACACCTGGGAGCGGCCCGACTACATTGCGGGGCTGCGCTTTGCCCCCCTGCTGGAAACTGCCCAGCACTACCTGTCGCTGCTACGGCCCCAGGTGGACGTGTTGGTGCTGATCCTGCACAGCGGTTCCAGCCAACTGCCTCCCCTGCGCAGCCCTGAGGGCTGGCGCAGCCCGGATCGCCGCGGCTGGGCCAGCAACAAAAGCTTGGTGGGGGAAAACGAGCTGCTGGCCCTGGCCGAGCTCGAGGGCATCGACGTCATCCTCTCCGGCCACACCCATCAGACCATTGCCGGCCTGGGGGGGGCCAAGGCCCTGGTGGTGCAGCCCGGCTACTGGGGCAGCCACCTTTCCCACGTGTCTTTGGAGCTGGAGCGCCACGGCGGACGCTGGCAAGTTGTCGGGAAAACTGCCCAGTTGCTGGCTGCGGAAGGGATCCCTGCCGATCCCGAACTCCTGGCCCTGACAGAGCCCTACCACCAGGCCACCTTGCGCTACATCCGCCAGCCCATTGGGCAGGCCCGTTGTGCCTATCGCGGCGGGCTGGCAGCCCGTTTTGGGGCCAACCCCCTAGCAGAGCTGCTCCATCAGGCCCAACTGCAGGCGGTACGGGAGGCCGGCCTTTCGGCGGAGCTCTCCCTGGTCAACATCTGCAGCAGTGCCGGCCTGGCAGCGGGCCCCATCTTTCTGCAAGACGCCTACAGCCTCACCGTTTACGACAACACCCTCTGCGTCTTGGAGATCACCGGCGACATCTTGCGACGCGCCCTCGAGCAGACCGCTGGCTATTTTCGCCAGTTGGATCCCGAGCATCTCCCGGCAGATCCCGCCTCTGTCGTCGCCCCCGAAGCCCGCGGCTACACCTTCGACCTCTACCACGGCATCGACTACTGCTTCGATCTCACCCGCCCTGTAGGCGAGCGCTTGGTGACCCTACAATTTCGCGGCCAGCCGGTGCAGCCGGATCAGACCTTTCGCCTGGCCATCAACCACTACCGCGCCGGCGGTGGGGGGGGCTACAGTATGTTCCAAGAAGCCCAAACCCTCTGGATCTCCGCCGACAGCATCCGCGACTTTCTCGCCCGCCACATTCACACCCATTCCCCCATCCAGCCCATCTACCGCCACAACTGGCACCTCATTCCCAACTTGGCCGAGATCTACTTTCCCCAGAGCTTGGGCCAGCTCCAGGACAGCCTGCTGGTAGGCTAGAACAACTAGGGATCTCAACTGGCTGGCAGAGGAGTCGGTAGAATACGATCAGCACAGAGCCCAGTTTGGCTGATTGCGACGCTGGTTTTGAGACTGCCAAACTGTCGGCACCCGACGTTACTGCTCCTTAATCACGCTTGTCGACATAACCCATGACTGCTGAAGAAAAGCAACCGATGCCCACAGAAGATGCCTATCCTGAACTCCAGGAAGAGGAAATCGACGTAGAAGCAGAGCTGGAGAAGCTGATTTTGGAAGACCGTGAAGCGGAAGCCAGCACCTCCTCTGGCGAAGCCAGCGCTGAGGCTTCTCAGGATCTCAGCGAAACCTTAAAGCAGCTCCAGCAGGAGTTGGAAATAACGCGCCAGCAACTGAAAGAGAAGGAAGAGTCCTACATCCGCCTCTATGCCGATTTTGAGAACTACCGACGGCGTACCCAGCGGGAAAAAGAGGAGTTCAGCCAAAAAGAACGGCAGAAATTTGTGCTGGAGATCCTGCCTGTGGTGGATAGCTTTGAGCGGGCGCAGCAGCAGTTAAAGCTGGAGACCGACCGCGAGCGGGAGGTGCACAACAGCTACCAAAGCGTCTATCGCTTGCTGGTGGAATGCTTGAAAAAGATGGGCGTATCCCGCATGAAATCGGTAGGCCAGCCCTTCGATCCTAACCTGCACGAGGCCATAGCCCGCCAGCCCAGCAGCGAGTACCCCGAAGATGTGGTGGCCGTCGAATATCAACCGGGCTACAAGCTGGGGGACTTGGTGATTCGCCACGCCATGGTGGCTGTCTCGTCGGGCAGCCCAACCTCTGAACCGTCTCCCTCAGACCCAGCCACCCCCAAACCCGAGCCGGAAAGCACGCCTGCCTCTCCCCAAAACCCCCAACATTCGTGACGTACTCCCGCACTCATGCTGACGCATAGAGTGCGGGCTTCCCAGTGA
>NZ_JAOALE010000052.1:0-13392 GCF_047462575.1 Synechococcus sp. 'PEA 65AY6A-5F PE A' | reverse complement strand
TGGTCAGGACTTGGCTCATAAGTTCATTGTACTTCATCAAAGCGCATTCCTCCCGGCACTGACCCTACGGGTACAGTGCGGGGCTCCTGCGATTTCTAGCTGACAGGCAACTTGGTAACTTGGAAAACCCTTCCCACCCTCTGATCGGGTTGGGGTTATTTCGAGTTGCAGTGCAACTGTTTGCCAATTCTGGGATCCCCTCTCCTCATAATGGGCAAGGGGCTGGGAGTGCTTGCCTGTAGCAGTGCTAGAGGAATGCCTCAGACTTAGACTTGTTCGGAATCACCTAACGATGGGCTTGCCAAGTTGGACTAGCGAAGGGCGCTCAGAAGCACAACATCCATAACCAGCAGCGCCCCAGCAAAGGCCAGCAGGCTGCGCACGATCTGGCGCTCTTGCTTAGAACGATGGGATCCACCCACACGAAGCCATTTCAGAGATTGGGGAAGGCGGTACAGCATAGGAGATTCGGCGGAACCCTAGGGTGATCATGCCCTATTTTGTGGGGTTTGGATTCCCCACGCTGGGGGGGAGAAACGGCTAGCCCTGAGGGGCAATTCCCTCTAGAGTGAGGGTTAGTCCATTGCCCCTGTCTATGACCACTCCCTTGACCCAAGCCGAAACCGTTTTGCAAAGGTGCTGGGATCATTGGCAATCTCTGGCCAGCCGTCGGGATTTACAACCGGAGTTCAGGGCTCTATCCACTTTGCGCAAGCGCCTCACCGCGCGGCTGTTTTCCATTGCGGTGTTTGGGCTGGTCAACCGTGGCAAGTCGGCCGTCCTGAACGCCCTAACCGGCGAGGAGCGATTGAAGGTGGGCCCCCTCAATGGGGTCACTCAGCAGCCCCAATCCCTGCTGTGGCAGCCGGAGCCAGGGATCCCTTGGCGAGTGAAGCTGGTGGATACTCCGGGTTTGAACGAAGTGGAAGGAGAAGCCCGCGAACAGTTGGCCTGGGATGTGGCCCGCTCGGCGGATTTGATCGTGTTTGTCATCGCCACCGACCTGACCCAGTTGGAATACCAAGCTCTCTCGGAGCTGCGCACTCTATACAAGCCCATCCTGCTGGTGTTGAACAAATGCGATCTCTACTCCGAAGCGGAGTTGCAGGCCATTTGTGCCCAGATCAGCCGCCACCTGGGCTGGGTATCGCCACAGGAGATTTTGACCGTGGCCGCCTGCCCAAAACCCCTGAAAGTCCGCACCCACTGGCCGGATGGCCGCATTACTTTGGAATGGGAACGGCCTGCACCCCAAATTGAAGCCTTGCGGGGGCGAATTCTGCAGATTTTGCAAACCGAGGCGGGATCCCTTCTGGCTTTGAATGTGTTGAAGCGGCTGGATCGGGTTCAGGCTCAGATTTTGGAAAAACAGTGGCAGCATCATGCCCGCTTTGTGGAGCAATGGGGCCAAGCTGTCGCCCTCGGCAAGGGGATTGTGGTGGGCTTGGCTCCGCTGGGGTTGGATTTGCTGTTGGCCCCACTGCTGGATGGCCTTTGGCTGTTGGGCTTGGGAGTGCGGCTTCACCTACCCCGGACGGCCTTGTGGAGGGGGCTAGTCTCCTTTCGCGAGGGGCTGTGGCGACCGCTGCTGCTCAATGGGGCTCTGCTGCTGCTGGCGGAAGGGGTGAGTTCCTGGCTGTGGGGAGACTGGGGCAACGGCCTTTTGCCGGGTCTGGTGGCGGGGGTCAGCCTGTATCGCCTGGGATCCCTGGCGCCACAGGTGCTCAGCCGGTTTGCAGCCCGAGCGTTCGGCCTGGAAGCGGGCCTTCGTGCCTTGATCGGACGGGAAAGGTTGGCTATGACAGACTGCACAGCCTCTCTGCCAAGCTCCCTGGCCTAGTTCTCAACCATTTCGGCAGCGTGGTAGGAGCTGCGCACCAATGGCCCTGAGCGCACCTGGCGAAACCCCATCTGGCGGGCTATCTGGCCCAGCTCGGCAAACTCTTCCGGAGTCCAGTAGCGTTCCACAGGGCGATGGGCCAAGGAAGGTTGTAGGTATTGCCCCAGAGTCAGACGATTGCATCCCACCGCCAGCAGATCCCGGAAAGTTTCCAGCACTTCTGCGCGGGTCTCCCCATGCCCCAGCATCAGCCCAGACTTGGTGGGTAATCCAGGATTCAGCTCCTTGACCGTTCGCAAAACCCGCAAGGACAAGTCGTAGCCGGAGCTGCGCCGTACTGCCTGGGAGAGGCGTCGCACCGTTTCGATGTTGTGGTTGTAGCAAACAGGCTGGGCAGCCACCACACGGGCAATGCATTCGCGATCCCCGCGAAAGTCGGGGGTAAGCACCTCGATCTGGGTGCCGGGGCAGCGCCGCCGAATTGCCTCCATGACCTCCACAAAGCGACCGGATCCCTGGTCGGGCAGATCGTCGCGGGCCACCGAGGTGAGTACCACATAGCTGAGCCCCAGCAGCTCAACCGCCTCGGCCACTTTCTCCGGCTCTGCGGGATCCAACGGTGCGGGCCGTCCACTGGCCACCTGGCAAAAAGAGCAGGCGCGGGTACAGATCCCTCCCATCAGCAGAAATGTAGCGGTTTTTTGGCTGTAGCACTCGGCTCGATTTGGACAGCGCCCCTCCTCACAAATGGTGTGCAGGCCCCGCTGCTTGATCACCTGCTGCACCGCTGAAGTCTCGCTGGCTTTGCCGATGGAACGCTTGACCCAACTGGGAAGAGGGCTAACCGACATAGGGAGAACCGTTGCGTTAACTGGGTATCGGCAACAAGACTGCGCCCCTCTACAGCCGAAGGATGCAGCGCCTGCTCTGCCATTCTGACATGATGAAGCTCTGGGTTCCGAAAAGGGGAGGCCGAAGTCTTTGGGTCGACGGACTTCTCGGCTCGCACCAGCGGGACAAAGTCCTCCCAAAGCTCAGCCCTGTTCAGGGTTGCATGGGTCTTTCGGGGAGATTAAGCCACCTGGGGTGTGGTCAGCATTTGGTTGACGATGCGCTGCACAATCTGAAAGCCGGTCACCGCCTGCCAACCCAAGATCGCCAGGATCACCACGTTTAATAGGACATGCACATTACGCGCCCAGACCTTTTGCCCGTCTTTCATCAGCGGTGCTAGAGCCGCAGAGCTGGCCACCAAGGCCACAATGCCCAACCCAGCCAGCAGGTGAGGCCCAACAAACAGCTTGCCGTTGTTCAGGTAGGTAACCCCCATGCCGCCCAGGGCTCCGAACACCATCAACACCAAGAACAGGGATCCGGCGAGGAAATGCCGCTGACCAAACTTCCCTTTGATCAGCTCCTTGCGTTCTTCTGCCGAGGCAGTGCGCACCCGTCGCGCTTGCAGACCCAGGTAAAGGGCATACAGGGCCAGCGCAAACGCCAAAATCATCAGCACAGGATGAAAGAAAGGCAAGGCCAGTTCTAGCCAGCGAGGAAGTTGAATGCTCATAGAGATCGCAGGATGGAAGAGGAAGACGCCCCCAAATTAACATGAGTTAACCTGATGCGCGGCAGTCTCCAGTCTCAGCGCAGCGGACTGGCACCCTATGGCAGGGTAACCCCCTGCGTCACTTTGTGGCTACGCAACGCTGCCGCGGCCCAGCTTTATCCCAGTCGCCAGCAAGAAAAACTCTTGCACCACTGGGGGCGGATGTGCTGAGCCCTCTACAGCGCGGCGGTGGCAGATCGCAAAACCAGCTACCAAAAGCTGGGCAGGTCTGTCAGCTACTTCGACACCGCTGACGGGAATAAGCAACTGAGCTCGCTGAAGCGTCAGAAGCGGCTAGCCGCGGTTCAGGCTATCGCGAAAGTCCGCCGGCCAGTTGAAGGCTCGCTTCTGCAGAAAGCTGCCAGCTCCCAAAGGTTCTAAAGGCCGGCAAACCCATCCAGCTGGCTCGGAGGAGAGATGGGCGTGTCAGGACAGGGATCCCACCGGCGCGAGATATTTTCCGTCTATGAGAAAGATGCCATTGGCAAACTGCACACTGTAGGTGCCCAACAGCCGCCGCTGCAGGATCACCCCTTGTTCGTGCAAGCGGATCAAATAGGCCGGGCGCAACATCGGCATTGGGTCAGCCGTTTTTAGGTAAGGAGGCATCTCCACCACTTGAACCGTTGCCCCCACCGGCAGTAAACCCTGGGCTTCAGACATAACGGGAGTCCATGTGGCAAGTGTCTCTAGCTTAGCTGAACGTAGGACGATGTATGCCCAAAACCGAACCCGAGCAGGATGACAGCATTAGGGCAGATCCCAGAGGAGCCGAACAGATTGGATCCCCGAAGAATTGTTGTAAGATTTTTATCAAGCACGAGGATTCAACGAGATAAAAAGGTAACATCTTGCAAGGTGAGTTGGTTTTTCCCACAAAGAAAAAGCAGTCGGCCTTTCGGGGTGCTGCCAACTGATCGCCAATTTGCTACCATACCATGAACTCTTGGTACCCATTTTTTGTGTCCTTGGATACATAAACCTCATTTGCTGAGGCAATTTAGGGGTTTTCTTGCCGTGGAGCTGTGGGCACAGGGCTTGGTAAGCTCACCTGTGGCCTATTTGCCAGCCGGATCTTTGCCGAAACTCTGTAGGAGTGTTAAGAATAGTTACGTTAGTTTACTATCTTCTCAGTTTCATATTTGTCCTTCTTCAGCGCTGCGAAACGACCATGCTAGATCCCATTCCCCCCCCAGCCCTTGAGGAATATCTATTGGAAACGGGCATTATCGACCGTTCTCAACTGAGCCTGGCCAAGAAGCTGCAGCATCGCCAGCAAGGGCCGTTGCTGATGATCCTTTTGGAGTTGAGTTTCATCGATCTGGAGCAGCTCAGCCGCCTTTTGGATTTGGGCCGCACCTACCCTTTTGACCATGCTGCAAACGCTGGATAGTCTTCAGCCCGACTGGCAACAGGCTCTGGCTCGGTGGTTCGCTGCTGAGCAGGGATCCCTGCTGCTGAAAAGCTGTGGGGGCCAGGATCTGGCGAAGCTGCGCAGTGTTTTGCAACAGATCTGTTCTCCTGTCCAGTCTGTTACGTTGCTAACAGAAGACTTGGAGGTGGTGGCCGGCCCATTGACGCTCCAAAGCTGGGATCCTCAAGCGACGGGCCATTTTGCCCACCTTTATCTGGAGCGTTCCGCCTCTAGCTCACACATGAGTCGTTTGGCGGCTGTTGTTGCTCGGTTGCGCGCTCCCGACGGGTGTCCTTGGGATCGGGCCCAAACTCCAGAGTCTCTTACCCCCTACATTCTTGAAGAAGCGTATGAGACGGTAGCTGCCATTCGAGCCGGGGATCCGGCAGCAATTGCCGAAGAGCTGGGGGATTTGTTGTTGCAGGTGGTGTTGCAGTCTCAGATCTTTGCCGAGCAGAACCACTTTGATCTGGAAGCTGTGGCTGCGGGAATTGCCGATAAGCTCATCCGCCGTCACCCCTATGTGTTTGGGGATGCTGTGATGGCAGATCTTCCGGAGTTGCACCGCTCTTGGGAACAGATCAAGCAAAGGGAGCGACCGGATCAAAGCCTTGGCCAAAAACTGCTGCACTATGCCCAAAGTTTGCCTCCCCTAATGGCTGCCCTGAAAATTTCCTGCAAAGTGGTGGGGGCAGGGTTTGAGTGGCCAACGGTGGAGGGGATCTGGGCCAAGATCCGCGAGGAAGAAGCCGAGCTGCGTCGAGAATTGGAGAGGGATCCCCCCGATCCAACTCGGCAGGAAGCCGAACTGGGGGATCTGCTTTTTGCCCTGGTCAACTTGGGCCGTTGGTATGGTTTGGATGCTGCCCAAGCTGATACATTTACGCTGAACACTGCTGAACATCACTGTTCAACTATGCAGCGATAGCATTCTGTTTGTTTCCAAACAGAATGGCGGTATCCCGCAAAGCTTTGAGTAGAATACCCAAAGCGCAGTTTCCGTGTCGTCTTACTACCAATTTTCTGCTTTGCTTTGGCTACCATGTTGGCAGACTCGAAAGTAAACAGAAAGATCAACTGGTAGTAATCCGTACTGAACATATTATACATTATTTTCAGTATAGTTGAGCTTATTATTGACTAGAGTCATGCTCTAACCCAAACCAACCTGCGCTTTGCTCGCCGTTTTTTGCGCATGGAAGAGCTGGCTCAGGAACCAGCGGGATCCCTGCCCGGTGATGGCATAAGCTCCCTTCTGAAAGGGCGCAGTCTCCAGGAGCTGGAAGTCCTCTGGCAACAGGCCAAGCAAGAATATCCCTAGTTTCGATATGGGGTTGAGCTGGCGCTGGCTTTGAGGGGGTATCCGCCCACACAGTCTTGGGGCAAGTTCTCTTTGTAGGGTAGGAGCTGTTCTGAGCACCTGTCTCTATGTCGGCTATGTCTCCAGTTTCTTCCTTTGAGCAAGCTGGGATCCCTTGTCTGGATTTGACCCCCTTTCGGGAGGGCACGGATCCGCTAGGGGTTGCAAAGGCTTTTGGGGCAGCCTTGGAGGAGGTGGGGTTTGTGGTGATCACAGGGCATGGGATCCCGGAGGCCATCATACAAACAGCCTACGAGAGAGCGAGGGCTTTCTTCGACCTGCCGCTGGAACAAAAAATGGAGGTGGTGACTCCGGATCGCGTCAAAAACCAGGGATACCTGCCGATTGGCATCGAAAGTGTAGCCGCTACCCGTGGGGCAGAGGTTCCCTACGATCTCTGTGAGGCGCTGGTGTTCAATGACCTGTTTCGGGAAGATCCACAACGGCCCCAAGCAGGGGTGGATCCGGATTCGGGCAACCTTTGGCCCACCCATCCAGCAGGACTGCGGGCTGCTCTTCTGGCTTATGATGCGGCTCTGCTTCAGCTCACCCAAACCTTGATGCGCATGGGCGCGTTGGCTTTGGATCTGCCGGAAACCTATTTTCTGCCTTTTATGGAGGGGAAAGGGGGAGTGCTGCGGGCTGTGCATTATCCTGAACAGGAGGTGGAGCCCATCCCGGGACAGCTACGCTATGGGGCTCACTCCGACTACGGTGGCTTCACGATTCTGCGACAGGATGGGGCGCCGGGAGGGCTGCAGGTGTACTCCAAAGCAGGAGAGTGGATTGATGTGCAGGCTGTTCCCAACGCCTTTGTCATCAACGTTGGCGATCTGCTATCCCGTTGGACCAATGACCGTTGGCGCTCCACGTTGCACCGCGTGGTCAATCCACCCCGATCGGCTTTCGGTTCCAGTCGCCGCCTGTCTTTGGTTTACTTTACAGCTCCTCGGGACGATGCTTGGATCGAATGCCTGCCCACATGCCAGAATGCAGCAAATCCCCCTCGCTATGCTCCTGTACAGGCTGGGGAGTACATCCGCTCTAAGCTGGAGGTTTCGATGATTGGGAAGGCAGGGCAAAGCTCTCGGAGATCTCAAACTCGGGATCCCTGAAGTCTAGAGATCTCGGGCAGACGATGCAACCGCTTCTTGGCTTTGATCTGGGAGCAGTTTGGGTTGCCTGATCTCGGTGCTCCTTTGCCTGTGATAAAACTCCTTGCCCGTCATTTGGCCTGTGCAAATTCAGATCCGCCATCTCATCGAATATCGCTACAGTCGTCCAGTCCAACTGGAGCCCCACACGGTGCGATTGCGACCGCGCTGCGACGGGATCCAAACTCTCCTGGCTTTTGAGTTGCAGGTGGATCCGCAGCCGGTGGGCCAATCGGCGCTGGTGGACCTGGAGGGCAACGCGGCGGTTCGGCTCTGGTTTGGGGATCCCACCGAGCACTTGCGCATCCAAACTCAGGCCACGGTGCTCACCCTGCGGCAGAATCCCTTCGACTACCTGCTCTGCGATTGGGCCACCCATCTCCCCATCGACTATCCCAGCACGCTGGCAGCCCAATTACAGCCTTATCTGACGGCTCAGGCGGATCCCGGCATCCAGGCCTTGGCCTGGGAGCTATGGGATCACGTGCAGGGGGAAACGACAGCTTTTCTGCCGGCGCTGAACCAGCGCATCTATTCAGAATGCCGCCACATCTTGCGGGAAAAGGGGGATCCCTGGCCTGCCGGCTTGACCTGGCATCGCAAAACCGGAGCCTGCCGCGATTTGGCCCTGGTGTTCATGGAGGTCTGCCGTACGGTAGGCTTGGCCGCGCGCTTTGTCAGTGGCTACCAGGTCAGCCCCTCACGGCCTTCGGGGGAGAGCATGGGCGGAGAACCCCCAGAGCCTGGGCGCCGTCATCTGCACGCTTGGGCGGAGGTGTACTTGCCGGGGGCCGGTTGGCGGGGCTTTGATCCCACCCAGGGGTTGGCCGTGGCCGATGGTCATGTGGCTTTGGCGGCCAGCGCTTACCCCAGAGATGCCGCTCCCATTTACGGCCATTGGCTGGGCAAGGGCGTTCACAGCAGTATGAGCTACACCATCCACATCCAGGCGGGATCTTCTGCGCAAAGCCAAGCCCAGCTTGCTGCAGACAGCCTTAGCACTTCACCAAAAGTGCGGAGCTGAAGCCGTAGAGCTTCAACTTGGCCGGATCCCAAAGCGAAAATTTGAGATAGCATAGCCTAGCCAAGATCTAGAGAATCTGCCGAGGGATCCCGTTGACCCAGTCTATTGATGTCCCCACCAGCGTTGATACGTTTTTGCAGGAGTTGGCCGCCATTCAGCAAGTTGGGCCGAAGCGAGTGGCCATCCTGGGCAGCCGTCATGTGCCCATTACCCATCAGTATTTGATCGAGACCCTCAGTTATGCCCTGGCCCTTACCGGCAATCAGATCCTCACCTCTGGGGCCATTGGCACCAACTTGGCCGTCATTCGGGGGGCGATGCGGGCGGACATGAAGTCCTTGACGGTGATCTTGCCCCAGAGTTTGGAGCGACAGCCGGCAGAGTCGCGGGCCAGCCTGGAGCAGGTGCTGCATCTGGTGGAGCATCCCGAAAACGACCATCTTCCCCTGGCGGAGGCCAGCCGCCTGTGCAACCTGGAGATCATCGGCAAGTGCCAGCAGTTGATCTGCTTTGTCTTCCACGACAGCGTCACGCTGCTGGATGCCTGCAAGCATGCTGAGGAACAACACAAGTTGGTCACTCTCTTCTATTTCGACTGATTTGCCCTTCTACTTTCTTCCTCGGTATTGAGCTTGCGGCAGGGGGAAGTGTTCTTGTAGCCAGGCTTCAGCTTCTGCCGGGGTGGTGAGTTCACCGTTCAGGGTGAGGCAACGCAGTTGCTCCAAAATGGCTTGGAAGGGGCGACCTGGCTTATAACCCAGACGACGCAGATCGTGGCCGTTGAGCAGCGGCTTCACCCAGTACCACTCCTGCAAATAGCGCCAGATCAGCCGCCGGGCCGGCTTGGGGGCGATCCCGGCCACCAAAATCACTGCTGGGATCCGCAGCCCCTGCAGCAGTTGCACCACCTGGGCCGGAGAGAGGGTGCTGGGATCCAGTTGGGCCAACAGGGTTTGGTAATAGGAGGAATGGCTGAGGCGTTCGATGCCTGCTTGGGTGAGGTGGAGTTGGCTGGCCACCTGGGGGGCTTGGGGTAGGGTGAGGAGGAGAGCCTCTAGGCGCAGTTGCCAGATCTCCTGGGATCCCAGCTCAGGATAGCGGCGGCGAAAGTGATAGGCCCAGCGGCCCACCCGTTGCAACCGCTGACACAGGGAGGGATCCCACTCCAGGTCGGGGTGAATACAGCGCAAAGCTCCCCATTCTGCCAGCCGCTCAAAGGCTTGGGGCCAATCGCGGGATCCGAGAATGTAGGCCAGCTCCTGCTTGAGGCGATCCCCGCCGACGGCATCGTGCAGACCACTGGCCACGGCAGCGCGGATCCATTTTTCTGTGGTCGAGTCCAGGGCGAAGCCCAAGCGCACCGCAAAGCGCACCGCCCGATAAATGCGGGTGGGATCCTCGATGAAGCTGTTGGGGTGTAATGCCCGGATGATCCCCTGTTGCAGATCTGCTTGTCCGCCGAAAAAATCCAGCACCTGTCCTCGCTGGGGGCCGTTGAGGCGCAAGGCCAAGGCGTTGATGGAAAAATCCCGCCGATAGAGGTCTTGCTGGATGGATCCCATGGCCACTTCGGGGGGAGAGGCCGGGTAGGGATAAAACTCCGTGCGGGCGCTGGCGATATCCACACAAAAGCCGCCTGGCCAGATCAAGGCCGCCGTTTGGAATTTGCCGTGGATCTCCAGCCGCGCTTCCGGGAAGCGCTGTTTGAGCGCTTGTCCCAAAATCAAGCCCCAGCCCGGGGGATCCGTCCCATCCAGGGCCGGAGAGTAGGGCCCATCCACCACCAAGTCCAGATCCAGCCGCTCCAGGTTGGGCGAGGGCTGCCGTCCCCACCGGTGCAGCAGCAGATCCCGCACCGTTCCCCCCACCAGATACAACCTCAGGCCCTTCTCATCGGCGATGTGGGCGGCCTGCTCCAGCAACTGTCGATGCCGCTCCGACAGGGCCGCGAAGGTGAGATCCAAAGGGCAGGAAAGGGTGGGCAAAGCCAACTGGGGTGAGAGGGCCGGCAACTCGTGTAGGTGCCGCAACACATCGGTGCGAGTTACAATGCCCACCAACTGTCCATCCTGGAGAACCGGCAGGCGGCCAATATCCCACTGCACCATCAACCGCTGAATCTCCGCCAAGGGGGTGTCGGGGGAGAGGGTTTTCACGTCGGTGGTCATGTAGCCCTTGACGGGGGCATGGCCAAATCCGTGGTGCAGGGCGATATCGATATCCCGCCGCGAGATCACCCCCACCAGGCGACCTTGAGCGTCCACCACCACCAGGCCGGAATGGCCGTAGCGCAGCAGCACCCGCTGGGCCTCGTCGATGGTGATCTCCGGTCGGATGGTGCGCACCGGAGCCGACATCAAATCTTTGGCCGTCACCGGGGGCGGGATCCGCTCTTGGACAGCCTGCCTGAGGGCCGCCATGACTTGGGCCGGGTCGGGCAAAGGCTGCTCTGGGCTGGCTTTTAACGTGGCTGCTGCAGCACAATCGTGTCCACCGCCGCCGTAGAGGGCCATCACCCTGCCCAACTGGGCAAACTCCTGCCGCGCCCGCCCGATCAGGCTGAGCCGCTCCCCCTGCCGCGCCACCAAGAGCAGCACATCCACTCCCGTCAGATCCATCAGCCGCATCACCAGGCTGGCCAAGCCGGGCACAAACTCCGGCAGCTCCAGCAGCCATTCTCCCAGGCGATACTCCCCCACCTGCTGCACCTGCATCTGGGCCAACCCCTGGCTGAGCAGCTCGCGCATCTCTGGGGTGAGGCCATCCCCCAAAAAGCGCCGCAACAAGACCAGGTTCACCCCCTGATCCAACAGCCAGCTCAGGGCAGCAGCATCGCGGGCGGTGGTCTCCGGGAAGGTCAGGGATCCCGTATCCATGTGAATGCCCAAAGCCAGCGCCAGCCGCTCAAAAGGGCTGAGAGGGATCCCAGCAGCCTGCAGCCGCTCCACCAGCAAGGTACAGGTGGCCCCCACGGCCTCGATATGACAGTTCACCTGCTGCTGCGGCCAAAAGCCATCCGGTGGGGTTTCCGGATCCCTGAGGTGATGGTCGAAAATCTCGATTTGGGTGCCGGGGACGCTCAACCAAGCGGCAGCTTTTCCCAAGCGATCCGGATCGTGACAATCCACCACAATCCACCGCTGCACCTGTCCCGGATCCACAGAGCGCAACTCAATGAGGGGAAATTCATCTCGGTACAAGGCCAAAAACTCCTGCACCCCCGGCAGGGATCCCCCGGTCAAGGCGATGCGGGCACCCGGATACAGGCGGGCCGCTCCCACCGCCGCCCCCAGGGTGTCGAAATCCGCCGATTGATGGCACAGGATCAGATCCATTGCGGCAAGAGTTGTCGTTTTCCCCCCTTCCATCCTGGCCTAAGCCGGGATCCCTCTTGTTGGAATTGGACGAGGAGAAACGAACGGCTGCCCGACTTCGAGGGGCAAGTGGAAACCTTGAAGTTTCGGGATGAGTGTCGAGTTTTGATCAAAAAATGGGGTCTTTAACCCCGTCCTACGGCTATGCAGAAGCAGGCCAGTAGCGTGGGGAGTTATGTCCACAAGGAGCTTTTACAGCGTCGTCAGCTCCTTTTCTTTTTCTGCCAGCAGCTCATCGATCTTTTTGATATAGCGGTCGGTCAGCTTCTGGATGGCATCCTGCAAGCTTTTGGACTCATCTTCAGACAGCTCGCCATTTTTCTCTCGCTTGCGCACCGAGTCGATGCCATCCCGCCGGATGTTGCGGATCGAGACTCGCCCCTCTTCGGCTAGCTTGGCCACCTGTTTGCTCAACTCTTTGCGGCGCTCTTCCGTCAGGGGGGGAATGGTGAGCCGCACCACCTTGCCGTCGTTGCTGGGGGTTAGACCTAGGTCAGAGGCAACAATGGCCCGCTCAATGGCCGCCAGGGTCGAGGGATCAAAGGGCTGGATCAAGAGAGTGCTGGAGTCTGGCGTGGTGAGGCTGGCCAGGGCCTTCAGGGGAGTGGGCACGCCGTAGTACTCCACCTGAATGCGATCCAGCAGGCTGGAATTGGCCCGCCCGGTGCGTACCGTATTAAAGGAGCGCTGTGTGGCTTGCACAGCTTTGTTCATCAACTCCTCAATCTCAGCTAGCTCCACGGGGTTTTCCTCGCTTTCAAAATCAGTTTCCAGATATCAGGCTCTGGCAGCAAACCTGGCACCTCTACGGTGAGCCTGACCTCAATTTTACTGCCTTGTTGGGATCCAGATGGGATCCCGTTCCTCAGAGCTGCACCTGCAGTCGGCGAATTTCTCGCCAGATGCCCCCCAGTGGGATGGTACGAGCTCAAAGCTTCCCCTAAACTGCTCTGCAGTTTACTGCACAACACAGGCACAACAAAGTTTTATGCTCTCTCGCCAAATTGGTTCTTCAACGGCCCTAACCTGGCTGATCGGCAGCTTGAGTCTCCTGGGTTTTGGAGCGGCTGCGGCAGCCTTGGAGTTGCAGATTGTGTCCCCCAACGCCTATAAAGTGCCCTACCTGGGAATTGATGGCGTCTTTACCCTGGATACGTCTCTGGAACAATCTGCCAACGATCCGCGCAATCCGAAGCGGGTGAAGTTCGAGAAGATGGAGTTTTTCTCCTTTTATGCCGACCTGGAGGGGAAAAAGCCCCTGGCGGAAAATTGTCGCTACGCCTATCGGGGAGCTGCGCCGGATCCCTTCTACTACCCTGAGCGCTCCTTAAGTTCCATCTGGGATTTGTTTCAGTTGCGGCCTGGAGCAGACGCCAGTTGCGAGACCTTCACCTATGTGATTCTGCGGGCACCCCACGGGGATCCGGTGCACATGCACCTGCGCTACGGAGGCCGCAACAGCAGCTTCCAGGAACTTGTAAACTACCCGGCTCCGACCGCTAAGCGGTACGGAGCGGGCTTTCAGTAGCCCTGAGCCTGTTCTGCTCTACCAGAGAACAAAACAAGCCCGAACCTCTAGGCTGGTTTACAGCAGCCCCCAAAAGCGCAATCACATTCGCA
>NZ_JAOALE010000051.1:0-14171 GCF_047462575.1 Synechococcus sp. 'PEA 65AY6A-5F PE A' | reverse complement strand
TCTCGGAAGCTCCCGTCTACAGCCCGTCAGGGCTTAGCGGGAGAGGATGTCACTTCTGCTCCTCAAGATTGATGGGTGTGACGGGAGTCCTCCCGCCAGCGGCAACTGGGGGGATCCGTTTCGCCTGGCTGGGCGGCAAACTCCAGCGGCCCGTTTTCGGTGTAGAGGTGCAGGTCGAACCAGAAGGTGGATCCCTGTTCCAGCTTGCTTTCCAGGCAGATGCGGGTGTGGTGTTTCTCCAGGATGTTGCGCACGATGGCCAGGCCCAGGCCGGTGCCCTCCAGGGTGTGGACGCGGTTCTCCACCCGGAAAAAGCGGTCGAAGATCCGCTCCTGATCCTCCGGGGCAATGCCGATGCCCGTATCGGCCACCGCCACCCGCACCGCCTGCGGGGATCCATCCGCCTGCACGACCGGGTGGGCATGCACCGTCACCAGCCCTCCCGAGGGCGTGAACTTGAGGGCATTGCCCAAGAGATTGGTCATCACTTGCAGCAGCAGATCGTAGTTGCCCCACACCAGGGGCAGATCCGGATCGACGAACTTGCGCAACTGGATCCCTTTGTCGCGGGCTTGCAGGTGGTGGGTGCGCAGGGTTTGCTCGATCACCGCTGCAATATCGACAGCCTCGAAGTGGTACTGTTTCCCCGACTCCAGACGGGACAAATCCAACACATCGTTGACCAGGCGGGTGAGGCGATCGGTTTCGCGGTTGGCAATTTCCAGATAGTCCAGCCGCTCCTCTGGCGACATCTGCTCGCCGTACTCGTAGAGGGTCTCGATGAAGGACTTGATGCTAAAGAGTGGGGTGCGCAGCTCGTGGCTGATGTTGCTGATGAACTGGGCCTTGGCCTCGTTGAGCTCCACCTCGCGGGTGATGTCCTGCACCGTCATCACGATCCCCTTGAGGTTTTGCCGCCGCGGATCCGACACCGGCGACAGCAGGATGCGGATGACGCGCTTGGTGGGGCCGCTGAGGTTGACGCGAATTTCCTCTGCCTCTTGATCCCCGCGGGCAATTTGCATCAGGGGGCGGGCCAACTGCTGCCGCAGATCCTCGGGCAACAGCTCCGGCAAGGGCTTGCCCAAAACAGGCTCGCCCTCCCAGCCGAACATGCGGGAAGCCGCCGGGTTGAGCAAGAGTACGCGAAACTCAGCGTCCAGCAAAATGGCGGCATCGACGATGGAGAAAACCAAAGTCTCCAGCTTGGCCTTGGCGGCGGCCAGTTCTTCGATGTTCTGCTCCTCGTAGCTCTGCAGCCGCTCCGCCATCTCGTTAAAGCTGTCGATGAGCTGGGCCAGCTCTCCCCCAAAGGGCAGGTCGATGCGCTGCTTGAAGTTGCCCTTGGTGATCTCCTGGACGCCCTTGACCAGTGCTTTGATGGGGTAAGTAATGGTGAGGGCGTTGACCACGGCTCCCAGGATGGCCAGAACCCACACCGCCAAGAACACTCCAATCGCGACCTCCCGCGCCAGTTGCGTCGAGCGCACGAGGGCGGGGTTGGGGTTGATGCCAAGGCCGAGGGTGCCCAAAAAGCGGCCCTGATGATAGATGCCGACAAAAATGTCCGTCACCCGCCCGGCAGGGGTGAGGTGGGTGCGCACCAGCGGCTGACCCTCGGCAGGCGGGCGGTTGTCCGGCAGTTGGATGCGACGGGTAAGGCTGAGGGAGGTTTTCACCTCCTGGTTGGAAAACGGGATCCCGTAGTAGATGTTCCCCTCCGGGTCGGCATAGAGCAAATAGCGAATGCTGCTGGTGCTCTCAAAATATTGCCGCGACAGCTGGGCCACTTCGCCAATGCGATCTTCTGCGATCAGGGGGGCGACATTGGCCGCCAACAGCAGCCCCAGATCCCGGCCAAAGCGGGCTTCGTTAAAGCGCGCATCCTGCTGCACGGTGCTGACGGCCCAGAAGGTGAAGCTGCTCACCACCAGCGAGACCACCAGCGTGGCCACAAAGAGCAACTGGGTCTCCAGGCGCAGCTTTTGTTTCCAGCGAGACCACCAGCGCCGCAGGGATCCCCAAAAGAACCCCCCCCTTGACGGCTCCCCAGTCTCCCCCGGCAAGGGCTGGGGAGGAGAAGCAGCAGCCGCCTCAGGGGATTGGACTTCGGCAAGGGGCTCGGCAGTGCTGACAGGAGACATGAACCCGACGTGACAACCCTGAAGAACACTGTCGCCACCATTCTGGCATGGCTGCCGACAGGGTTAAGAGGGTTCGATTTTCTGCAAAGATTGTTACAAGCAGGGATCCCGAAAGGGCAAGGGGAGATGCCTCTACAGAGGTTGCAGGCCCAGCTTCTCGAGCAAAGCCGCATCGGCAGCCTGGCCCGGATTGGGCGTGGTCAGCAACCTTTCCCCGGTGAAGATGGAGTTGGCCCCCGCCAAGAAGCACAACGCCTGCTCGCTCTCGGACAGGTTTTTTCGCCCTGCCGAGAGCCGGATCTGGGCGGTGGGCAGCAGCAGGCGGGCCGTGGCGATGGTGCGCACCAGCAGCAGCGGATCGGGCGGGGGAAGCTGGCCTAGGGGCGTGCCGGCCACGGGAACCAAAGCGTTGATGGGCACTGAAGTGGGGGGCGGCGTCAGGTTGGCCAGAACGTGCAGCAGGCCGATGCGGTCTTCGTCGCTTTCCCCAAGGCCGACAATGCCGCCACAGCAGATCTGCAGGCCGGCTGCCGCCACATGGGCCAGTGTCTCCAGGCGATCCCGATAGGTGCGCGTCGTGATGATGCGGGGGTAGAACGCCGGCGAGGTGTCCAGATTGTGGTTGTAGGCCGTCAGACCCGCCGCCGCCAATTGCTGCGCCTGGGCAGCCGACACCATCCCCAGGGTGACATAGGCTTCCATCCCCAGCTTGCGCACCAGGCGCACCATCTCCAACACCCGCTCAAACGCCTCCCCTGCCGGGGCCGACCGCCAGGCAGCGCCCATACACAGCCGGGTGGCGCCGGCCCTTTGGGCGGCCATGGCCTGCTGACGCAGCGACTCCAGCGAGATCAAGGGGTAGGTCTCGATCCCTGTCGAGTAGCGGGCGCTTTGGGGGCAATAGGCGCAGTCTTCCGGGCAGCGGCCCGACTTGATGTTGACCAGGGCGCAGAGTTGAACCCGGCCAGGCGGATGGTGCTGCCGATGCACCGTTTGCGCCTCGTACACCAACTGCAGCAGCGGCCGATAGTAGATCTCGCGAACGTACTCTAGAGCAATGGCCATGCCGGCAATGTCCAAAACAAAAGGTTGAAGGGATCCCTAAAAGCTTGCCAGCGCTCTTAGGTTTGGCTATGATACGAAGTCTGTGCCTTGGGAAGGCGAACCCGCCTTGCTTAGAAACCCAACCATGATAACCGCAGAAGCAGTGGCCAAAGGTCCTATCAGCCAATTTCTTAAGCATCACTTTCGCCACTTCAACGCCGCCGCCCTGGTGGATGCCGCCAAGGGCTACGCTGCTCACCTGGAGAAAGGCGGCAAGATGATGGTGACCCTGGCCGGCGCCATGAGCACGGCAGAGCTGGGCCTTTCTCTGGCCGAGATGATTCGGCAGAACAAGGTGCACGCCATCTCCTGCACCGGCGCCAACCTGGAGGAAGACATCTTTAACCTCATCGCCCACGACTTCTACGAGCGGGTGCCCCACTACCGCGATCTCAGCCCGCAGCAGGAGCAGGAGCTGCTGGAGCGGCACCTGAACCGGGTAACCGATACCTGCATTCCCGAAGAAGAGGCGATGCGGCGCCTGGAAAAAGCTCTGCTGGAAGAGTGGACGGCTGCCGATCAGGCGGGGGAGCGCTACTTCCCGCACGAGTTCATCTACCGCATCCTGCGCAGCGGCCGGCTGGAGCCCTACTACCAGATCAATCCGCGGGATTCTTGGGTCTATGCGGCCATGGAGGCCGACTTGCCCATCTACGTACCGGGCTGGGAGGACTCCACCACCGGCAACATGTACGCTGCCCACTGCATCAGCGGCGAGATCCGCCATGTCCATACCGTCCGCACGGGCATCGAGTACATGATCCACCTGGCGGACTGGTACACGCGCACCTCGGCAGAGTGCTCCATCGGCTTCTTCCAAATTGGCGGCGGCATTGCCGGGGATTTTCCCATCTGCGTAGTGCCCATGCTGCACCAAGACCTGGGCCGCAAGGGGATCCCTCTGTGGGGCTATTTCTGCCAGATCAGCGACTCCACCACCAGCTACGGCTCCTACTCGGGGGCGGTGCCCAACGAGAAGATCACCTGGGGCAAGTTAGGGGTCGACACGCCCAAGTTCGTCATCGAGTCGGATGCCACCATCGTGGCGCCTTTGATCTTCGCCTGGGTGCTGGGGTGGTAGGGCTGGCTCAGGGATTGTCCTTATGGTTGGGGCGGGGCCATTGGGAAAGCAGAATCGCCGCTTCCCAGCGGCGCATGTCCTGGGCAATTTGCAAAGGGGTGAGGCCGTAGCCGTCCGGCTCGTCGATCTCAGAGCCATGTTCCAGCAGCAGCCGCACCACTTCAGGGTTGCCCGACCAAGCGGCAAAATGCAGGGCCAAGCCGCCGGCCCCGAAGCAGGCGTTGACGTCAGCCCCTCCCTCCAGCAAGGCTTGGGTGACCTCAGCGTTGCCCAGGCGGGCAGCCTGGTGCAGGGGGCTGGCCCCGCCGCGATCCAACCGGTTGGGATCCGCCCCGGCAGCCAGCAAAAGGCGGGTGTTGAGGCCGCTTTCTACGAAGAACAGAGCCGTCTTGCCCCGCTCCTCAACGGCGTTGGCGTCTTTCCCCAGCCAGAGGGCCAACTGCAGCCGCAGCGGGTTGGCAGTGGCCAGAGCCTGGGGATCTGCCGGCAAGCTGTACCCATAGAGCCCCAGACCGCCTAGCAGCAGGGATCCCAACCCGACACCTACAGCCCACCGCCTGCGCCTCATGGCCCTACTCCTCAAAGAACAGGATGGCGATCCCTTGGCTGGGCAGGGCCTGGGCCGAGAGCAGCAAGGGGTTGCTGAGGGCAGGTTGCGCGGCAGCGGCGGGAAAGAGGCGCAAAAACGCTTCTAGAGGCTGCAGCTCGCACTGGGACTCCTCGGCGGCGGCGGTGCGGTACATAGTCGGGATGACCAACTTGGGCTGCAGCGCTTCGATGGCCGCCTTGGCCGCGGCGGGATCGTAGTTTTTCGGCCCACCCCCCACCGGCACCAGCAACAGGTCAGGGCGAGCCAGCAGGATGGACTGTTCCCGGCCAATGGGCTGCAGTGCCCCTCCCAAATGGACAATGTCGATCCCGGCCATGCGCCAGCGCCAGCCCACGTTGAGGCCAAAGCGGGGGCCCCGCGGCATGCGCACCCCCTGCACGCGGATCCCGTCGATGAAGTAGTCCCCCGGCTGAAACAGCACCCTGGGGTTGCCCGGCACCACGTCCAAAGCCCCTTCGTCCAGGAGACGGCTGCTGAGCAGCACCAGATCGGCAGCAACGCTGGGAGCAGGGTAGCCGGCTGTACAGCCCGCCGGGCGGAAGGGGTTGACCAGAAAGCGCTTGCCCTCCCCCTCGAACAAAACGCAACTGTGGTGCAGCCAGGTCAGTTGCAGGCTCTGGGGGGTGAACTCCAGGGATCCCCCTGTTTGAGCACCCGCCCGCTGACCCCCTACGGCAAGGGATCCCAGCAGGCCGGCGCTGGCTTGCAAAAGTTGGCGACGCTTCATGGGCACGGGATCCCTGACGCGACGACGGCAGCCGCCGGCTGGGGCGATCCCGAACCATGGTGCCGAGCCAGGCGCAGAAAGTTGCCTAGCAGGCGCTTGCCCTCTGTGGTCAAAATGCTTTCTGGGTGGAACTGCACCCCCTGCACGTGAGGGTAGCGGCGGTGGCGGATCCCCATGATGATCCCACTGTCCGTTTGAGCCGTCACCTCCAGCTCTTCAGGACAGGTGGAGGGCTCGATGGCCAAGCTGTGGTAGCGGGTGGCCGCAAAAGGCCGGCTTAGCCCCTCAAATACCCCCACCCCTTGGTGGTAGATCAGCGAAGTTTTGCCGTGCATCAACTCAGGGGCGCGCACGATCTGGCCACCGTAGACCTGGCCGATGCACTGGTGCCCCAGACAGACACCCAAAATGGGCAACTCTGGCCCCAGCTCCCGAATTAGCTCCAGCGAGATGCCTGCATCCTCTGGTCGTCCCGGCCCCGGCGAGATGACTACAGCCTCCGGCTGCATCTGGCGCAGCTCGGCCACTGAGATCTCGTCATTGCGAAAAACCTGCATCGGTGCCCCCAGTTCCCCCAGGTATTGCACCAGGTTATAGGTAAAGCTGTCGTAGTTGTCGATTACAACCAGCACGATGGCACCCGGCGACGGCACCTCATTTTAGCATTGCCCAGGCTTGGGTCTCCCCCAGCGGCAAGACTCGCAGCCCCGAGCCAACACCCGGATCAAGCTTGTATCCTGGGAGATATAGCACACAAGCGGCAGCGAGGTGGCTAGCTTTTAGGTTGTTTTCTGATGACTTTTCGGATCCCATGAACCCGCTTCTCTCCCCGGCAACCGACTTGCTGGACGAGTTGCGCAGGCTTTTCCCTTTTGAGCTGGATGAGTTTCAAATCCGAGCGATTCAAGCTCTAGCAGCTGGGGAATCGGTGGTAGTCTGTGCACCTACGGGATCCGGCAAGACGCTGATCGGAGAATATGCTATTTATCGGGCCTTGTCCCAAGGCAAGCGGGTTTTTTATACAACTCCTCTGAAGGCTCTTTCCAACCAGAAGTTTCGCGATTTCGGCCAGCAATTTGGCCCAGAGCGGGTTGGCCTGCTCACCGGCGACATCTCCATCAACCGGGAGGCGCCCATCTTGGTGATGACCACCGAGATCTTCCGCAACATGCTCTACGGCACGCCGCTTTCTCTGGCTGTCCAACAGGGGGCTTACGCCAGCGAGATGGATGCGTGGGAGCAGGCGGAGGCCCTGAGCCGGGATCCCTTGCAAGACGTGCAGGCGGTGATCCTGGACGAATGCCACTACATGAACGACCAGCAGCGAGGCACCGTCTGGGAAGAGGCGATCATCTACTGCCCTGCCCACATCCAGCTTGTTGCCCTCTCGGCCACGCTGGCCAACAGCGACCAGCTCACCGACTGGATGAACCAGGTGCATGGCCCCACGCGACTGATCGACTCCAGCCATCGCCCGGTGCCGCTGCAATTTCACTTTGCCAATCGCAAAGGGCTGTTCCCCCTGCTGGAACAAACGGAGTCGGGCCAGTGGGTTTGCAATCGCCGCCTAAAAAGCAAACTCCCCAAGTCCGGCCAGTCCTCCTATGGGGGGGTGCCGGATATGGTGCAGGTGGTGGAAAACCTGCGCCAGCGGGACATGTTGCCGGCCATCTATTTCATCTTCAGCCGCAAAGGCTGCGACCTGGCGGTGGCCAGCGTGGGGAACTTGGACTTGATCGCCAGCGAGGCAGAACGGCAGCAGTTGGCCGAGCAGATCGACCGCTTTTGCCGGGAAACGCCGGAAGCCGTGCGTCGGGATCAACTGGATGCCCTCTACCGGGGGATTGCCGCCCACCATGCCGGCATGTTGCCCGCCTGGAAGGGCCTGGTGGAGCACCTCTTTCAGCAGGGGTTGGTGAAGCTGGTCTTCGCCACCGAGACCTTGGCCGCCGGGATCAACATGCCCGCCCGCACGACCGTGATTTCCTCCCTCTCCAAGCGCACCGACAACGGCCATCGCCTCCTGACTGCCTCTGAGTTTATGCAAATGTCGGGCCGGGCCGGACGACGGGGCAAAGATGTGATCGGGCATGTGGTGACCTTGCAATCTCCCTTTGAAGGGGCGCAGGAGGCAGCGCGGCTGGCCACGGCAGGAGCGGATCCCCTGGTGAGCCAGTTTACTCCCACCTATGGCATGGTGCTGAACCTGCTGCAAAAGCATTCTCTGGAGGCGGCGCGGGATCTCATTAACCGCAGCTTTGGCCAGTATTTGCTCTCGCTGCAAAAGCTGCCCGAACAACAGGAGCTCCAGCGCACTCGCGCCGAGCTGGAGGAAATTGACCGCCTCCTGGAGGGGATTTCCGACGAAGATATCGCCCGCTACGAGAAAGTGCAGGCGCAACGGCGGGAAGAGCGGCGCATCTTGCGCTACCTGCTCAAACAGCGAGAAGCCGAGCCGGATCCCACCCTGCGCCTATTGGCCTTTCCCCACATCCAAGCCCAAGAGGAAAAGATCCGCGCCCTGGAAGCCCGCATCCGCGCAAACCCTGCCCACAGGGTTGGGAAAAAGCTGCTGGGTTTACAGGAAAAGCGCCAGCGCCTGCGCAAGCGTCTGCAGCACCTGGAGCGGCAAAGCGACTCGGTACACGAGTTGCGCTGGCAGCAATTTATGGCCTTGGTGGGGGTGTTGCAGGAGTTCGACTGTTTGCGGGAGTATCAACCTACCGCCAGCGGAGAGGTGGTAGCCGCTCTGCGGGGAGATAACGAGCTCTGGCTGGCGCTGGCTTTGCTATCTGGCGAATGTCTAGGCTGTGCTCCCCATCACTTCGCTGGGGTGATCGCTGCCCTGGTGGCCGAGCCTCCCCGTTCGGGTACCTACAGCCGGCTGCGTACTTCCGGGCTAGTCGAGGATGTGCTGCATGGCTTACGAGGCTTGCGGCGGCAACTGTTCCGCAGCCAGCGGCAACACCAGGTGTTTCACGTGCCGATTGGGTTTGAGCCTGGCTTGGCCGGGATCGTGGAACACTGGGCGCAAGGGATCCCTTGGGAACAGCTAGAGGCCAGCACCAACCTGGATGCTGGGGATATTGTGCGCCTGATTCGCCGCACGCTGGATTTGCTCTCCCAGATTCCCTACATACCCCATCTGCCAGCCGAGTTGCGGGAAAACGCTCGCGAAGCCCAAAAACTGCTGGATCGCTTCCCGGTAAGCGAGCTGATCTGAGCGTAGATTGTAAGGAATCTGCCAGGATTCGGTTGCCCCTGGGAATCCTCTGTTTGGGGAACTGGAAGTGGACAAGACAGGTTGTTTTGTCCGTCCAGCCAACTGCGTAGGGCCCACAGTCTGCTGGCGCAAACGCGATGCTGCTCCGGCGGGAAATGCCGCCGGGCCGAAAATTGCTTCGTTGCCAGAAAGATCGCTTAGAGAAGGATGACGATCTCGATGCAGCGCTGAACGGTGCTCGGCTGTGCTCAGTACCCGGTGTTCCTAGGTCTTTCGGAGCGGATTATGCTCCCGCCTGCCTAAGGTGCGGGCGGCTGTCTATGGGGGGGTCACCACCGAGCGCTTCACCGCAGCCATGGCTTGCTTCCGCGCTGCGCTTTTTCGCTCGAGAGCGGGTGGTGGGGGGCCGAGGCTTTTGTTATCCTGTCGCTTAACGGATGCAAGCACGAGTCCCTAGATTGCTGTGTCAGGGAGATTTGGCTCCATTGGCAGGCTCGGAGAGAGGATGGGATCTGATGTTTACTTGGCTCTGGACGAAACACTTTTCTCGCCTAAACCAGAGGCTGCAAAGCTTGGAGGTGGCCCGCGAGGAAAACCTTCTGTCTCCTGATCTGAGCGCCCAAACTCTGCAGGTGGCCCCTGACTTTTGGGAGCGGCAGCACCAGGCTTTCGTCTACCTGGATAAGCAGATGCGAAAGCTCAGCCGTCGCAGCAAGATTTGGGGCGGGATGGCACTGCTGGCTGTTTTGGCCGATGCTGCTTTGGTGGTTGCCGGCTTGGCGATGCTCCAGTCTTGGCAACAGATGCGGGCCGACCAAAACCTTGCTCGCATTGTCCAACAGGCTGCGGCTGCTGACCCTGTACAGCAAGCCTTTGACAACCTGGTGGCCCAATTGCCGCATATGAACGAGGCAGAGCGGTATCATGCCCTAGAGGCGTTGCAGGCCCTTTCGGCCATCGCCATGGCGGGCCGGGGCTCCTACGGCTACTCTCCTGGCATCTCTGTGTACGGCTCTGTTCCTACAGCTGCGACAACCCCTCTTGAGGCCCAACTGCAAACCATCTATCAGTTGGGTCAAATGCGTGCAGTTGAGGCGGTGCCGGCTTTGCTGACCAAGCTTTCTGACGGCGAACCGGCGGTGCGGGAGGCGGCAGCCCGCGCCCTCGGCCAAATCGGGGATCCGCGCGCCCTGGATCCCTTGCACGCTCTCCTGGCCCACGAGACCAATGAGTTGGTTCAGGACGCAGCCATTGCTGCGATTGCGCAAATGCTGCGCTGAAGAGCAGGTCAAGGACGCGTCGATTCGCTAAAAGTTCGTAGTGGGTGCTGAGGCCAGGGGATGAGAAGCGACAAGTTCGGCAGAGGGGCCAAGCTCGCAGGGATCCTGTGTTGGGTGTGGGGATCCGCCTTGCCGGTTTGGGCGCAGGATCCTTTTCGCAGCGGGGCCAATGCCCGCCCCATCAGCCCTGAGGTGGCTGCGGCGTTTGAGGAGTTTTTCTGCGCAGGCCGCTACACCCAGAGCCGAGAGAAGCTGGAAATAGCCAAGAAAGCTTCCCCCGACGAGCCAATGGTCTATGCCCTGTTGGCGGCGCTGGCCTACCAGGAGGGGGATCTGGATGCTTTTGCCCAGTTGGCCACCCAAACCCGACAAGTGGCTGCCGAGCTGAAAAAGACGGATCCCTTGCGCGGCAACCTGTATGAGGGCGTGGGCTATGGGCTGGAGGCGGCCAACACTGTGGTGCGGGAGGGGGTGGTGATCGGGCTGCCCAAGGCATTGCCCACCCTCAATCAATTGTTTGCGTCCATCCGGGCCGCCCAGGCCGTGGACAGCAGCGACCCAGAGCTGAATCTCCTCAACGGCTATATGGATTTGCTGCTGACCTATCGGGAGAAAGCGTTGAATCAATTTCGCCTGGCAGCGCCTGACTATTTGTCCTACCGCGGCCAAGCCCTGGCCTATCGGGATATGAAACGCTTTGACGAGGCGCTGGAGGCGGTGGAGCGGGCCATTGCTGCTTCCTGCAACAACCCTGAGCTCTACTACCTCAAGGCGCAAATTTTGGTTGCCAAGGGCCAAGACCGGGAGGCAGTTCCCCTTTTCGACCAAGCCCTGCAGGCTGCTGCCCAGTTGCCTGAAGCTTTGGTGGAGCAGATCCAGATGGAACGGGATCGTGCCGCCCAGCGCAGCGGGTTAACCGGCCAGTTGCCTACACCGACTCCCTCCCCCTAACACTAATGGGCCTGCGTATCAGCGGCAAACGAGCGCTGCAGACCCCTGCCGGCCTGGGCACTCGACCCACCCCTGGGCGGGTGAGGCAGGCCCTGTTCAACATCTTGCGGGGGCAGGTGGAGGGCTGTCGCTGGCTGGATCTCTGCTGTGGAGCCGGCACAGTGGGGGCAGAGGCCCTGTGCCATGGGGCGGCCTTTGTGGCCGGGATCGAGATCGCCGCCCCTGCCTGTCGCATCATCCGAGCCAACTGGGCCAAGGTGGCGCAGCCGGGGCAATCTTTCCAGGTCATCCAGGGAGATGCCCGCAAGCTGCTCAGCCGAGGCTTGGGTTTGGATCCCTTTGATTACGTCTACTTTGCTCCCCCCTACGAGGCGGGTCTGTATGCCCCCCTGCTGCCGCTGATCCCGCCCCTCCTCAAGCCAGGCGGAACTTTGATCGTCGAGCACCGCAGCAGCCACGAGCTGCCCGACCAGGTGGGATCCCTGCTGCGCTTTGACCAGCGGGCCTACGGGCAAACAGCGCTGGCTTTCTACCGGCATCTGGGAGAGGAGCGCTAGGGGAAGGGGGTGCTGACGAAGCCGATCTCCAGAAGCTGCTGGTAGGCCTGGGTGCCTAGCTCCCGGGTTGGGGTCTGGCTCTTGATGACCTGAATCAGCCAGGCTACGGCCTCCTCGGGGCGCCCGGCAGCCCGATAGACCACGGCCAGATCGTAGGCAGCCTCATCTCGGGCCTGGGCGGCAACGCGGGCCAGCTCCCGCTGCTCTTCGGAGATGCGGTTTTGGATCCCGGCAAAAGCCCGGGAGAGATCTTGGTGGTAGTTGGAGCGCTGGTTGTAGGCGTTGAACACCTGTTGCAGCAGCTCGATGGCCCGGTCGTAGTTTTGCGCTTGGATGGCGGCATCGGCTTCGGCGGCCAGTTGTTCAGCCCGCAACACGCTGAGGGCATTGTTGGGCTGTTCTAGGGCCCGAAACTGCTGCGGGTTGGGAATGAGCTGCTGGCCAGGGGGCAGCTCTTGAGCCGTGGCCCAGAGAGTCGAGCCGACGCCCAGGACAAGGCCAAGCAACAAGCCGAAAGCCAACCGCGCCCAAGAACGGCGCAGAAAGTTGAGCCCTTGGACAGTGGCGTCTTGGCGCCGACCTTGGCCAATAACAGCGGGACGTCGTCCGAACATTGGCAGGCAGTCCTCAAAACCTCGTTAACCCGTTCTACTTTATCTCACTCTGGGTGCCTCCGCCGCAGCTCAGGGATCCCCTCAGCCAGAAGTTGCTGGGAGGCTGGCTGTTTGGACGGAGTAGAGCTAAGTGGGGGCGGGCTGATTCTCAGAGGAGGTCTTTTCCGGCCTCAGCGGCAAGTTCATAATCAGCTCGTACAGGCGCAGGTATTCCAGCGCCGAGCGCTGCCAACTGAAGTCGGTGGCCATGCCCCGCTTTTGCAGCGCCTGCCAAGTGTCTTTGTGCTGAAAGGCCTCCCAAGCCCGCGCCAAGCAGGTGTAGAAGTCCAGGGCTTCGTAGCGATCAAAGCAGTAGCCCGTACCGATCCCCTTGCTGGGAATGTGATGGCTGACCGTATCCACCAGCCCTCCCGTGCGGCGGGCAATGGGCACACAGCCGTAGCGCATGGCGATCATCTGGCTGATGCCACAGGGCTCAAAGCGGCTGGGCATCAAAAAGACGTCTGCTCCTCCATAGATCAACTGAGCCAGTTGCGGCTGGTAACCCTGTTGATAGGCCATTCTGCCCGGGTGCCGCTCGGCCATCTCCCGGATCCGCCCCTCGTAGTAGGCTTCCCCGCTGCCCAGCAAGACAAATTGTGAATCGCTATAGGCCAAAAAGCGATCCAGGGTTTGGATAAGCAGATCGATCCCCTTTTGTTCCACCAAACGCGCTACCATGCCCATCAAGAACACGTCGGGGTTAACGGTCAAACCCAAGCGAGACTGGAGCGCCGCCTTGTTCACCGCCCGGCCGCTGAGGTCGTCGATGCTGAAGTTGGCCTCGAGAGCGGGATCGGTGCGGGGATCGAACTTCTCGGTGTCGATGCCGTTCAGGATCCCCCGCAGGCGCTCCCCTTTCCAGGCCAGCAGATCCTGGAGGCCCTCTCCATGGAGGCTGGTGCGGATCTCCATGGCGTAGGTGGGCGAAACCGTATTCACTTGGTCGGCGTAGAGGATCCCGGCAGCCATGGTGTTGTGGGCGGAAAAATACCAGGGCAGCCAGGTCATGCGTTCCAGTTGCCAACGCCAAGGCCCCTGATAGGCCAGGTTGTGGATGGTAAAGACGGTGCCGATATCGGGAGCCTGGTGCATCCAGGCCGGGATCATGCCGGTGTGCCAGTCGTGGCAGTGGATGATGTTGGGTTTCCAAGGGTAGTAGGTCCAGGCAAATTCAGCCACGGCGTTGGCAAAAAAAGTAAAGCGCCAGAACTCGTCCTCGCCGTAGTAGATGCGGTGGGGAGCAAAACAATAGTGGCTGACCAAGTAGAGGGGCACATCGGTGCCGGGCAAAACGCTTTCGTAAATATCGGCCACCTGCCCCATGACCTGTTTAGACCAGATGGGATCCTTGGAGCGGGGGTATTGCCCCGGTTCCGGGCCGAACTTGTCCCAGAGAAACCCGTACAGGGGCATGATGATGCGCACATCCTGCCCCAGCTTGCGCAAAACGACGGGCAGGGATCCCACCACATCCGCCATACCCCCCACCTTGGCAATGGGGGCAGCCTCCGCCGCTGCAAACAAAATCCTGGCTTGCACCACAATGCCCTCCGTGTTGCGATGACCCTCGTCCTGCTGAGGCAAGCGGATCCCGGCAAAACCCTTCCCATCCTAAAACACAAGGGATCCCTGTGCCGGCCAAGCTGGGGCAGAGCCTCATCCTGAGAAGTGTTGCAATTTATTAATTTTTCGTAAGATAGAAGGGCGGTGCCGCTCAGAAATGCTGGGGGCGGTGCTGCACTGCATTTTTGGTTGGTTGTCTTTTTCTGGAGAAAATTGTCCTATGACCATCGCAGTAGGGCGCGCGCGCCAGGAGCGAGGATGGTTCGACATCGTCG
>NZ_JAOALE010000050.1:0-14438 GCF_047462575.1 Synechococcus sp. 'PEA 65AY6A-5F PE A' | reverse complement strand
ATATTGTACATTATTTTCAGTATAGTCCAGCATATCATTGACTAGAGTCATGCTCACCTCAGCAGGACACCTATCATCCTATCGGATGTCTTGTGCGAGCAAAGCCGGAGGGATTTAAGCAGTTTGGCGGATTATAAGAGATGCCCTCGCGCTTCCAGCCAAGCGTACAGGTAGGGAAATAGCTTTTGGTTGGCTGCCGGAAAGGGAAATTGCGACAGCTCCGCCGGCTCGACCCAGCGCACTTCGCTGCATTGCAGGGCTTGAGCTTCTCCGCGCAAATAGCGGCAGATAAAAGCAATAAGGGTGATGGTGAAATGGGTGTAGGCATGTTCGATGGTGGCCAGCGGAGCCACCACCTCAATGTCGATGCCGATTTCTTCTTTCACCTCCCGCACCACACACTCCGCAGGGGTTTCTCCCGGCTCGATTTTGCCGCCGGGGAACTCCCACAGGCCGCTGAGCATGGAGCTTTCCAGCCGCCGATCGATGAGGATCTCTTTCCCTCGCAAAACGATGGCCACCGCGATCTGTTTGTGAGGGCGCGAGGGACGGGGCTCAGACATAGGCAGGTGTTGCTGTTGACCTCGATTGTAGGCAGCGCAATCGGCCTGCCAAGGACATTGGCCACAGCGAGGCTGCCGGGGCCGGCAGATGGTCGCGCCCAAGTCCATCAGGGCCTGGTTAAAGGTGCGCGGCTGCTCGGGATCCAGCAACTGCTGCGAAAGCCGCCACAACAGGGGCAGACAACGGGCCGGCGGCTGGGGCAAAGCCACCAGGCGGGCCAACACCCGCTTGACGTTGCCCTCCAAAATCGGCAGGGGCAGGTCAAAGGCGGCGCTGAGAATGCCGCCAGCGGTGGTGCGCCCGATCCCCGGCAGCGCCAGCACCTGCTCCAGATTCCTGGGAAACTGGCCCCCGTGTTCCTGCATCAGGATTTGAGCAGCTCTGTGCAGATTCAGCGCCCGCCGGTAGTAGCCCAGCCCTTCCCACAGTTTCAGCACTTGTTGCTGCGGAGCCGTCGCCAACTCTGGGATCCCGGGCAGAGCCTCCATCCAGCGCTGAAAGTAGGGGATCACGGTTGCCACCTGGGTCTGTTGCAGCATCACCTCCGCCACCCAAATGGCATAGGGATCCCGCGTGCGTCGCCAGGGCAGATCTCGACCCTGCTGGCAGTACCAACGCTGCAAGGACTGCCGCAGGCGCTGCAAAACTGCGCTGCCCCAACCTAGCGACTGCTCGCCAGCAACCGCAACCTCGGACTCTCTTCCAGTCCGTCGAGAAGGAACCTGGGATCTCAAGCCGCGTAAGCGAAGTGCAACGCCCACCAGATCAGGGCCGAGACCACCCCCGCCACAATGCTGGCCGAGATCAGAACCACAATTGGGCTATCCGCCCCCTTGAACCTCATAATGCCGCGGTTGTAGTCAGCCATTGTTGCCTCCCACCAGCTTCGGCTTTGGGGTGTCGAGGATCTCACTTGGGATACGTGTCGCGATGGGGAAACTCCGTTATCGACCAACCCCCTCATCTCTAGGATAGCCAATTTGGCCCGGATCCGAGCCGCCCCCCAAAGAGGGATCCCCGTCGGGCAAGCCCTACCGCCTCCGCTGGTCGCAAAAGTTAGAGCACAGGAGCCGCCCAGGCAGAGGCTTGGGCAGCCAACTTCCCTGCTATTTAGACAACCTGCCGACGGCGGGGCCCTGCAAGAGACAGTCCACCCGGCCCAGCAGGTATAAAAGGTGCCCTCCCAGGGCTCCGCGCCGCCTAGGCGGCTGAGAAGTCGCCTCTCAGGTTTAGCGAGGGAAAACCACCTGGGCCCGCAACTCGCCGGCAGGATTGGCTTGCGTATGGATGTTGAGGTAGTAGGCCCCGGCCAAGAAGCTGGAGACCTGCTCAGCAGATAGGGTACGGGCGGTTTGGTTTAAAGTGACCACAGCACTGCCGCTGGCGGAGCTGGGCACCGCTACCGGCGGTACTTCGGCAGCAGGAGATAGGGTCAAGGTAGCCGTAGAGACTACAGCTCCCGGCGCAGGGGTCGCCGAGTTGCTGCTCCCGCAGCCGCTGAGAAACAAGTCAGCAGCTAGGCAGACGCCCCAAAAAGTTTTGAAGACAAAACGAGGCCGCAAGGCCGAATCCAGCAAAAGCGTCAACAATATGGAAAAAGCTCCTCGGTCGGAGAACAAGCCACCTCAAGTACGGAGCAGGCCGAGCTTCGGATTCACCCTCGGAGAACAAGGTCGCGATTGCCTGAGGAGTTGCCCCTGTTTCTCCGCGATCTTCTTCTCGAGGGGCTTCCCAAGAGGTCGAAGCAGCCCGACTGCCGACTCAGGAGGGGTGGAGGGCCGGAGATGGCCAAGCTCCAAAGCTCTCCCTCGCCAAACTTTCCCAGGCCAGGTTCGCCGATCTGTGGGTTTAATTGAACCGGGCTCGCCGGCGCAAGTTCAGTAAAATTGTCGCGATATCGGTCATCAAGACCTTCGTTGGGGCAGTCGTTCTTATGGCGAGGACAGGGGAGGGGAAAGGCAGCAGCTTAGCTCGAGAAAGGTCTCGGGATCCGGTGCGTCGTCAGCGCCGCTTCACTCAGGCTGCCTCCCCTTCTCGCCACTTGCTGCCTGCTCCGGCTGCCGAGGGATCCCTCTTGGCTTCCCGCCCCCAACCGCTGCGCCTCTCTCGCCAAAGAGCCATTGCCCGGATGCGCCAACGAGCTGCCCAGCCTCGCCGCCTGAGGCGGTCTCCGGCCCTGTTGGAGGTGTTGCTGCGAGGCCTGGGCCTCAGCCTGATGTTGGGCCTGACGATGGCTGGCCTATCGCAACTGCTGCAATCGACCACTCCTGCCCGGCCAGAACAGGATGCGATGCAGGAGCTCCCCTCCACCTTGCCCACAGACCTGTTAAGAGGACAGGAAATCCCCGCTTTGCAGGAGCGCTTGGCTGCTCTGGCCGATCAGCCGGGCCTGACAGCAGGAGCCCTGTTCTGGGAGGTGGAAAGCGGCGCCTTTGCCGGGGTGAGGCCGGATCAGGTTTTTCCTGCCGCCAGCGTCATCAAGATCCCGATTCTCCTGGCTTTTTTGCAGGCAGTGGAAACGGGTCAGGTGCGGCTGGACGAGAGGCTGACTTTGAGAGAAGACCTCAGGGGCGGGGGAGCTGGCGTATTGCAGACCCGTCCCCTCGGATCCCGGGTCTCTGCTCTGGAGGCAGCTACCCTCATGAGCACCATCAGCGACAACTTCGCCGCCAACCTCATCATCGATCGCCTCGGCGGTCGGGAAGCCCTCAACCAAAAGTTTCGCCAGTGGGGGCTGCAGCACACGCAAATTTCCTGGTGGCTGCCGGATTTGGAGGGCACCAACACCAGCAGCCCGCGCGACATGGTCTGGCTGCTCAGCCAGGTGGAGCAGGGGCGAATGCTCAGCCGCCGCAGCCGCGACCGCTTTTTGGACATCCTCTGGCGCACGCAGCGGCCCTCCTATTTTCGCCCCAACTTGGGCCAAGAGGTGCGCATTGCCCACAAGACGGGAACTCTCAGGTCGGTGGTGGGAGATGCCGGCATACTCGATTTGCCCAACGGGCGACGCTACGTGGCAGCAGTGTGGGTAAAGCGGGAAACTCCCAACGATCCCAAAGCCGAAGAGCTAATCGCCAAACTCTCCCAGGCTGCCTATGAGTTTTGGTCTGCCGAAGGCGAGCCCACCGCTTCGGCTGCTGCCGATAGCCCGTAGCCCTAGGGGATCGCCCATCCCGGCAGAGCAGCAGCGTCAAAATTAAAAAGTTGGATCTTAAAAAGTTGGATCAGCCAACATCCAAGCCAGAACGGTGAGGTTATGGCCGAGACTCTTCCCCCTTCCCAAGCTCCTCCAGCAGGGGATCCCCTTATCAAACTGGATCAATTTCTCAAGCTGACGGGAGTTGTGCCCACCGGCGGGCAGGCCAAGCAGCTCATCCAGGCGGGGCAGGTGCGGGTCAACGGCGAGGTGGAAACCCGGCGAGGGCGCAAGTTACGCCTGGGGGATGAGGTGGCAGTAGCGGGCCAAGTTTGGCAGGTGGGCTGGGATGGGAAGAGGATCCAGAGCTCTGCCACAGGGGGAGGTCGGGTCTGCCTCTAGTCAGTCAGGGTTTTGCTGAGAAAAACTGTTCGCGTCAGCGGGACGGCGTCCTTACGTTTCAGGGATGCTCAAGAACCACAAGTTGGTAGGCAGCATTGCTGACTGTGGGTTCTATGAGTTTCGGCGACAGCTAGAGTACAAGTGCAAGCTCTAGAGCTGTCAGTTGGTTGTGGTGAACAGGTTCTTCCCTTCCAGCCAACTGTGTTCAAGGCCTACGGCCCGCTGCCGCGAACGACGGGAAGTTACGCCTGTGAAGACTCCTCTGCCCCCCTACATCCCCCCGTATACGGGGGGACTAAGGGGGGGTTGGGCAACCAACGAGGTATGGGTCGTGGAAGTAGAAAGGAAGCAACGACGCTGGACAAAAGTTCGTTTTTGTTTAGCGTTGTGTAAGTCTTGCGGAGCGGCAAGGTCAAGTAGCCGAGCCCTTGCTCCCCAACTGCAACCAACTCCACAACCGCTGACCTAAGCTGGGAACAGTTTTCTTTTCTTTTTCTCGCTGTGCCTGCGTCCCCTCAGCCTCCTGTGCAGCAGGATTTTCCTCCCTTGCCCCCGCCACCTCCCCGCTCTCCGGCTCTAAGGGTGGTGGAGACAGCTTTCTTAGCCAGCACTGCTGCTTTGATCTGGATCTTGAGCTACACGCCGCTGGCCCCGTTTATGCGTCTGTTTTTCCCCATTCCGGTGGCGCTGGCGGTGATGCGCTGGGATCCCCGCACCGGGGCGATGGCGCTGGCGGTCTCTGCTCTGTTGCTGACGGTGCTGATGGGGCCCACGCGCAGCATTCTCTACGTCATTCCCTACGGCCTGCTGGGCTACTGGTGTGCCCGCCTATGGCGGCGGCGCCTTTCCTGGTATGTCTCGGTGGCCAGCGGCGCTGCCCTCAGCGCTTTCGGCCTCGTTTTCCAGTTGCTGCTCTCCTCGCTGTTGGTGGGGGAAAACCTCTGGACTTACGTCACCATCCAACTCACCGGCTTGACCAACTGGCTGCTGGATGTGTCTCTGGCCAGGCTGGGCGTGTACTGGGTGGCAGAACCCTGGATGGTTCAGGTGGTGGTGGCAGGGTTTATCGCCTTTAACTCCCTGGTCTACGTCTTCACGGTGCATTTGGTGGCAGCTCTGGTGATGGAGCATTTCCGCTGTCCGCTGCCGCCGCCGCCGAAGTGGGTGCAATTTTTGCTGGATTAGCAGCCGCCTATACCTCTAAGGTGACTACCGCCATGGGATAAACTTGTAGACCCTACCCCCATAGCTTCTACCCCTGTTCCTGATGAACCCACTGCCCCCTCCTGCCTACCCCTACCAGTTCCGCGCCCTGGGCTTGATCAAGGGATCCCTAAAATCGATCCCGCAGACTTATGCTCAGGCGACGCTGGTTGCCGCCGATGGCGTAGAGTATCCGGCCACCCCTGGCCGCGCGGAGCTGCTGCGCCCTTTCACCTATTGCATCGAGAGCGGCCACACCTACTGGTACTACGTGCAGCCGCAGCCGCGGTCGGGCGGCACTTTGGGCCTGAGCGTTATCCGCATCCTGGCCTTGCCGGAGGAGGAGCAAGATCCAGATCTGGACGAGCCCTTTCTGCCTGCCCCCGAGGATGTAGAGGAGGGCTTTAACATTCGCGGCATCGTCGAGCCCCACGACGGCTTCATCTGGGTGACGGTGCGGCGCAAGCCCCAGGGGAACAAGCAATTCCCCCCCCTGCAGCTGCGTCTGGAAGGGTTCTTGCCGGGGGCCGTCGCCGGCGAGTTTTGGGATCTGTTGGCGGAGCGGGAGGGTCATAAGCTGCTGCTGGTGGATGGCAGCCGCCTCTTGACAGCGGTGGCCTAACTGCCTAAAACTAACCCAACCTGCTACCCCAGATCCCCAACTGATGGTGTCTGCTGCCGGCTTGTCCCAACGGGTTGCTCGTCTCTCTCCTTCCGCAACGCTGTCGATTTCGGCTCTGGCCAAGGCCATGCGGGCAGAGGGTCTGGATGTCTGTATCCTGAGCGCTGGCGAGCCGGACTTCGACACCCCTGAGCACATTCGGGCTGCCGCCATCCGCGCCCTGGAAGAGGGCAAAACCCGCTACGGCCCCACTGCCGGGATCCCCACCCTGCGCCAGGCGGTGGCAGACAAATTGCGCCGAGAAAACGGCTTGGACTACAGCCCCGACCAGATCCTGATTAGCAACGGCGGCAAGCAAACCCTGTTTAACCTGGCCATGGTGCTCCTGGATCCCGGCGACGAGGTGATCCTGCCCGTCCCCTACTGGGTTAGCTATCCCGAGATGGTGGCTCTGGCCGGGGCCAAGGTGGTGCGGGTGGAGACGCAAGAGGGCCAGGGGTTCAAGCTCACCGCCGACCAACTGCGCCAGGCCCTCACCCCCCGCAGCAAGTTGCTCATCCTCAACTCGCCGGCCAACCCCACCGGCGCTATCTATCACCGGCAGGAGCTGGCAGCTTTGGCAGAGGTGATCCTCTCGGTTCCCCATCTCTATGTGGTCTGCGATGAGATCTACGAAAAGCTGGTTTACGGCCAAGCCCGCCACATCAGCCTGGGATCCCTTTGCCCTGACTTGATGCCGCGACTGATCCTCAGCAGCGGCTTCGCCAAAGCCTATGCCATGACCGGCTGGCGGATTGGCTACTTGGCGGGCCCTAAGCCCATCATCGAGGCGGCCATCAGCCTGCAAAGCCACAGCACCTCCAACGTCTGCACCTTTGCCCAGTACGGCGCCCTGGAGGCTCTCACCAGCCCCCTCTCGGCGGCAGCGGTGGAGAAGATGCGCCAAGAATTCTGGCAGCGACGGGATCTGATGGTGCAAGGGATCCGCACCTTGCCGGGGGTGACTTTCCCGGAGCCGGAGGGCGCATTTTATGTGTTTGTCAACATCGGCCAAACCGGCTTGGGTTCGGTAGAGTTTTGCCAACGGCTGCTCAAAGAACATCACGTGGCCGCCGTGCCGGGGGTGGCCTTCGGGGCAGAGTCCTACATCCGCCTCTCCTATGCCGCCGACCGCGCCACGCTTGAAAAAGGACTGGAACGGCTGCACCGCTTCCTGTCTTCCCTCTGAGGGGGCAGGAGGAGGGCTGAAGACAAGGGCTGGCCGAGACTTCTCTACAAAACGGTGGCGCAGCAAACCAACAGCAGGGGCTGGTGCCTGGCAGAGGCAGGAGAAGACTCTTGGCTCAGGCCTACCGTGAAGTCCTCGAGGCGATGCTGAGGGAGCGCTAAGATGGCTCCCACCCAAAAGTCTCCCAAAAAATTGCCCGCTGGCTTTACCCTCAAATGGTCTGCCGAGAGTGTGGAAAAGCTGGGATCCCTCTTGCCGGGCGAGATCTTGCTGGCAGTCCTGCTGGACCATTGGGAGCAACTGCCCAAAGCATTGCAACAAGAGTGCCTGCTGCAGGCCCACCGCATTCGCGTGGAACGGCTGGTGGTCAGCCAAAACTTCACCATCGCCACCATTGAGCAACTGCTAAGCAACTGTTGAACGAGACCCGTTGATCCCGATCCGCTCGGTGGGAATTCCGCTCCAAAGGATCTCTGTCCTAGAGTGCCAGGCAACGGCAGAACCACGTCCTGTGCTACGGTCAGAGTAGGTTAGTGCTCTTCCCCGGCTTTTCAACCTGTGCTCCCTCCCCCGCTAGCGGACGGCCATCCCAGCCTCTCTCTTTTCTACTCCTCGCTAAAGCTCTCCATCGTCTGCGAAGCAGCAGCAGGGCAGCAAGGGGAGTGCCATCGCTATTTTTTAAGGGTCGCATAGCGTCAGCGCGCTGTGAGACGAGCGGGTTTTGATTGGAGCACTTACTTCTTATGAAAGCAGTGGATTTGGCCAAAGCTATCCAGCAACGGCGCACCTTCGCCATTATTTCCCACCCCGATGCCGGGAAGACCACCCTTACGGAAAAGCTGCTGTTGTACGGGGGGGCGATTCAAGAAGCAGGGGCGGTGAAGGCCCGTCGCGCCCAAAAGCGGGTTACCTCCGACTGGATGGAGCTGGAAAGACAACGGGGCATTTCCATTACCTCGACTGTGTTGCAGTTTGACTACCGCAACATTCGCCTCAACTTGCTCGATACTCCCGGCCACCAAGACTTCAGCGAAGACACCTACCGCACCCTGGCGGCGGCTGATAACGCTGTGATGCTAGAAGACGCCGGCAAAGGGCTAGAACCCCAGACCCGCAAGCTGTTTGAAGTCTGTCAACTGCGGAAGTTGCCGATCTTTACCTTCATCAACAAGATGGATCGCCCCAGCCGGGATCCCCTCGAGCTGATGGACGAAATCGAGACGGAGCTGGGCCTCAAGCCCTATCCTGTAACCTGGCCGATTGGCTCAGGGGAGCGCTTCACAGCTTTGTTTGACCGGCGGACTCAGGAGTTTCACTTCTTTGAGCAAGTCTCGGGGGGGCGGCTGCGGGTCAAAGATACCGTCGTTAAACTCGGGGATCCGCAAATTGAAGAACTGATTGAAAAGGATCTCTATTACCAATTTAAAGAAGAGCTGGAGTTATTGGATGGCCTCATGCCCAGCTTGGATCTCAAACAGGTTCATGCTGGCCAGCAAACCCCCGTCTTTTTCGGCAGCGCCATGACCAACTTTGGGGTGGAGCTGTTTCTCAATGCGTTTATCGAGTACTCCCTGCCGCCAATGCCCCACGAGAGCACGGCAGGGCTGATCCCACCCGAACATCCTGAGTTCACCGGCTTTGTCTTTAAGCTGCAGGCCAATATGGATCCCCGCCACCGGGATCGCATTGCTTTTGTACGCATCTGCTCCGGTAAGTTCGAGAAGGACATGGTGGTCAACCATGCCCGCCTCAATCGCCCCATCCGTCTCTCCTATCCCCAAAAATTGTTCGCCCAAGAGCGCATCTCCATCGATGAAGCCTATCCTGGCGATGTCATCGGCCTCAACAACCCCGGCATCTTCAGGATTGGGGATACCATCTACACCGGCCCGAGGTTGCGCTACGCCGGGATCCCCAGCTTTTCGCCGGAGCTATTTGCCTATCTGAAAAATCCCAACCCCTCCAAGTTTAAACAGTTCCAGAAGGGGGTGGCGGAGCTGCGGGAAGAAGGGGCGGTGCAGATTATGTATTCCCTCGACGAGTCGAAACGGGATCTGATCGTGGCGGCAGTGGGCCAGTTGCAGTTTGAGGTGCTGCAGTACCGCCTGGAACACGAATACAATGTTGAAACCCGACTGGAGATGCTGCCCTACACCCTGGCCCGCTGGGTAGAAAACGGCTGGGAAGTCCTCCAGAATTTCCCCAGCCTGTTTAACACCCTCATTGTCAAAGACATTCAAGATAGGCCGGTTCTCCTCTTTAAAAACGAGTGGACCTTGCAGCAATTTATCAGCAGCAACCCCAAAATTAAGCTGAGCAAAATTGCTCCCATCGCGGATCTTGGCCCCGAATCCAAGGACGGCTCCTAAGGCTACTCAGAGCAACCTTCTCCGGGAACCTGCAAGTTCCGCTACCTGACCAAAGCTTTGCTGCTGTCTGGGATCGGGGTTGACATCTTCTCGCTGCCTGGCAATCTCGTTTTTGTAGATCCCAGCAATTTCTTTTTCTTCTTTTTTGGGTCATGCTTGCCAGGTCTTATTTCCAAGGCAAACCCATGGCAGTCGATAAACCGCTTTGCGACCGCTCGTTGTGGGGGCTGGATCCGCAGGCTATTTTTTTGAATCACGGCTCCTACGGCGCGACCCCGAAAACGGTGCTGCAGGCCCAGCGAGCCTGGCAAGAGCGCCTAGAGGCCCAGCCGGTACAGTTTATGGGGGAAGAGCTGCCGCGGGCTTTGCGGGCGGCGGCGGCAGAGCTGGCCCAGTTTGTTGGGGCTGAGCCTGAAAACCTTGTGTTTGTGGAAAATGCCACCGGCGGCGTCAATGCCGTGCTGCGCTCGCTGTCGTTTCGGCCAGGGGATCAGATCGCCTACACCAGCCACAGCTATGGGGCCGTCCGCCAGGCGTTGCGCTATGTCTGTGAACGCTGGGGGGCGGTGCTGGCGGAAGCCCAGGTTCCCTTTCCGATTGCGGGGCCGGAGCAGGTTTTGGCGGCGTTTGCGGCCATTCTCACCCCCCAGACTCGGCTGGCGGTGCTGGATCACCTCACCTCGCCCACGGCTCTGGTCTACCCCTTGGCGGAGCTGATTGGCCTCTGTCGAGAGCGCGGGATCCCAGTCTTGGTGGACGGGGCCCATGCGCCGGGGGTTCTCCCGTTGGAGTTGGAAAGCTTAGGAGCCGATTGGTACACCGGCAACGCCCACAAGTGGCTGTTTGCCCCCAAGGGCTGTGCCTTCCTGTGGGTGGCCCCCCACCGCCAGGCCCAAACCCATCCCCTGGCCATCTCCCACGGCTACGGGCAAGGGTTCACAGCCGAGTTCGACTGGGTGGGCACCCGCGATCCCAGCGCCTGGCTGGCCATCTCGGCAGCCCTGGCCTTTATCCAGGAGCTGGGGGTGGAGAGGCTGCGCCAGCACAACCACACGCTGCTGCTGCAGGCGCGGCAGGTGCTCTTGGAACAATTGGAAGGGATCCCACCTGCCCCGGAGCGGATGCTGGGCTTTATGGCCACCCTGCCCCTGCCACCCTTCTGGCAACAGTGGATCCCGGAGCTGCCTTTGGCGGAGCGGGCCCGCCGCCTGCACGACTACCTCTGGCAGGTGCACCGCATCGAGGTTCCCATCCTTCCCTTTGCCGGGCAGCTTTGGGTGCGCATCTCGGCCCAGGTCTACAACCACCTGGCTGAGTACGAACAGTTGGCGCTAGCCTTGCAGCGGCTGCCGGAGTGATGTGCGCCCTCACCCCCAACCCCTCTCCCTCCGGGAGAGGGGAGATGGAACGGTCTCGCCACCCCCGTCTTGGGTTTGGGTTGCCGGGAAAGTTCGGCTAGAGTCAGATCAGTAGCTGCGTTCACTTCTTGCTCGGATCCTCATGCTCTCTCTGGCTGCCACGCAAGCCCATCTAGGCCCGATCGATCTGGATCGCCTGCTCACGCCTGAGATCCAGCGGCCAGCCCGCTACCTGGGGAAAGAGTTCGGCGCCGCCCACCGCCCCTGGGAGTCGGGGCGGGTGCGGTGGGTGCTGAGCTACCCGGAGCTGTACGAGGTGGGGGCCTCCAACCTGGGCCACCTCATCCTCTACAACATCCTCAACGCCCAGCCAGACCAGTTGTGCGACCGCACCTACCTGCCGGGACCGGATCTGGCGGCCCGGATGCGGCAGTTGCAGATCCCGCTGTTTGCCGTAGAATCGCGCCGCCCCTTGCGCGCTTTCCACATCATCGGCTTCAGCCTGGCCTATGAGCTGGGGGGCACCAACATCTTAGAGATGCTGGATCTGGCCGGGATCCCCCTCAAATGGTGGGAGCGCCAGCCCTTTACCCCGCAAGAGTGTCCCCTGATCTTTGCCGGCGGGCCCACCGCCACCTCCAACCCAGAGCCCTTTGCCGACTTTTTCGATTTCTTTGTCTTCGGGGATGGGGAAGAGGTGCTGCCGGAGATCGGCCAGGTGCTGGCTCAATCTCTAGCCAAGCCCCGCCGCGAGGTGCTCTTGGAGCTGGCCCAGGTGCCGGGGGTGTATGTGCCCCAGTTTTACGAGGGGATCCCGCCCCGCCCCATCGTGCCCGGCGTGCCGGAGCGCATCCGCCGCCGCGTGGCCCTGCCCCAACCGCAGTACTCCATTGGCCTAGTACCGCTGGTGGCAACCGTCCACGACCGCCTGGTCATGGAAGTGCGGCGCGGCTGTACCCGCGGCTGTCGCTTTTGCCAACCCGGCATGCTCACCCGCCCGGCTCGCGATGTGGATCCGCAAGCGGTGGTGGAGGCGGTGGTGCAGGGCCTGCGCAAAACCGGCTACAGCGAATTTTCCCTTTCTTCCCTCAGTTGCTCCGACTACCTCTCCCTGCCGGCGGTGGGGGCCGAGCTGCACAACCGCCTGCTGGGGGAGCACGTCGCCCTCTCGCTGCCCAGCCAGCGGGTGGATCGCTTCGATGAGCAAATTGCCGCCATCATGAAGGGATCCCGCCGCTCGGGGCTGACCTTTGCCCCAGAAGCCGGCACGCAACGGCTGCGGGACATCATCAACAAGGGTCTTAGCGATGTTGACCTCATTCGCGGCATTCGCACCGCCGTCCAGGAGGGCTGGGACAAGATCAAGCTCTATTTCATGATCGGCCTGCCGGGAGAGACTGACGCCGATGTCATTGGGATTGCCCGCACGGTTGAGATGCTGCAGCGAGAATGTGCGGCCTTGGGTCACAAGAAGGTGGAGTTTACCCTCACGGTCTCCAACTTTGTCCCCAAGCCCCACACCCCCTTCCAGTGGCACCGGGTGGACTACGCCGACGTGCAGCGCAAGCAGGCCTTGCTGCAAAAGGAGCTGCGGCGGCTGCGGGGGGTCAAAGCCCACTTCACCGACATCCGCTTCAGCATCCTGGAAGACTTTATTGGCAAGGGGGATCGCTCCCTGGGCCGCATGATCGAGCAGGCCTGGCGGGCCGGCGCCGGCCTGGACGCCTGGTGGGAAAACATCGACGCCGCCTATGCCGCCTGGGTCAAGGCCTACTGCGGCGAAGCGGTGGATCCCAGCGCCGATCCGGTTGCCCTCTGCGCCCATCTCCCCATGCGCGAATTGGGCCTGGAGGATCCCTTGCCCTGGGATCACATCGATACCGGCATCGACAAAAAATGGCTGCAGAAAGACTACCGCCGCGCCCTGGAAGCCATCACGGTGGAAGACTGCTCCTTTGAGAAGTGCTCCGCCTGCGGCATCTGCGGCCCCGGCTTTGGCCACAACATCGTCATCCCGCCCCCGCCCGTCCCACCCCTGCAAAGCCGGCCCACCCCCACCCCAGATCCCCTGGAGCCGCAGCCGCCCGCCCAGCGCTTCCGCATCACCTACGGCAAAACTGGGGATCTGCGCTGGCTGGGCCACCTAGATCTGATGCGGCTGTGGGAACGGGCCTGTCGGCGAGCGGGGCTGCCTCTGGCCTTTAGCGGCGGTTACCACCCCATGCCCCGCCTGGCTAACGCCAACGCCCTGCCCATCGGCCAGGAAGGCTATGGGGAGATCCTCGATCTGGAACTCCTGGCCCGCCCCGGGGCTCCCTTTACCCCGGAGGAGCTGCGCGCCCTGCTGGCCGAGCAACTGCCCCCCGAAATTCCCATCCAGGCCATTCAAGAGATCGGCCTGCGGGATCCCTCGGCTACCGAAGCGGTTTACGCCGCCGAATATCAACTCAGCGTGAGCTGCGAGTTGCCCGAAGCCGACTGGCCGACCTGGGTTACCCAGATCCTGGATGCGCGGGAAATTTGGATTGAAAAATCCACCAAATCCGGCAAACCCTGTCGCTTCAACGCTCGCCCCCTGCTCTACTACCTGGAGTTTCAGGGCCTGGCCCCCGACGGCAGCACCCGCCTCCTCTACCGCGGCAGTTGCCGCAACGACGGCGCTTACCTGCGGCCCAATCAACTCGTGCAAATGGCCGAGTCCTTGGGCTTGCCCCGCTGGACGCTACAGATGGCCAGGCGGCTGCGTCTGCTGTGGCAAGACGGCACCTCCGATCCCGACTGAGGAGCGGCCTCAGGATCGACCGGACAAAAAGGAGACCAAGGCTGGGCTCTGCCCCTGTCTGGAGGGGGGGGATCCGACAGGCGCTATGTTGTCTATTGCTGGCTTCTGCCGCTGCGGAGCTTGCCGGGATCAACTTGACCAAAGGCAGGGCAGGCAGCAGGCAACAGTTTGATCGGATTCTGAAATGGAGACCCAGAAGGATAGCTTGGCGGCCCTGTACTTTAGTTAGTACGGTGCGGAAAAGCCCGCAAGCAACTTCGGTTGCTCGCCAATGGTGCTCAGGGAGTTAGTATACTTGTTGATGAGGCGTACCGTTTCCAGGCGAGCACCTAATCACGGTGAAAAACCCGACCGGTGGCAAGCGCCGAGGAGATGTCAACGTCTCAACCAACCTGATCAGAAAAGGTAAGCAGAACCTTGGAACTTTGCCCCAAGGAACTGTCCAGAGGCGGCTTGACAACGCCTTTACGAGTTCGTCTGTGGACTGCGTAAGAATCCCCCGCTTTCAGGCGGAGGGAGTGTCAACCCTAACTCAGTACCCAGGGCAGGTAACGGGCGCAACAGGGCCCAGTCGATAGGCGGTACAGAGAGGTGTGCCCCTGTGGCCTGGCTCTAGCACTATATTTTTTCTCCTGAGAAGGTGTTTCTTTCCGCGTGCAAACCCTGTCTTTCTGTGGATCTAGGCTGGCACGATTGGGGTTCTGCCACGAACCATCGTCTAATCTCTTCTGGGATGTCTGAGGCGGAGGGGTGTCATCTTGCCTCCTGAGCCTA
>NZ_JAOALE010000049.1:0-15356 GCF_047462575.1 Synechococcus sp. 'PEA 65AY6A-5F PE A' | reverse complement strand
ATACTGTACATTATTTTCAGTATAGTCCAGCATATCATTGACTAGAGTCATGCTCTTCTGGGGAAACCTCTTGATCGGCTGCGACGGCATTGAGGATCTGCTGTTGTTCAGCGCGGGTTAAGACCTTATCTGCCAAAGCCCGGTCGATCAAAGCTCTGAGCTCAGAAGGTTGAGGGGGTTCCACCGTTTTTCTCCTAGCGCTAGAGGGCAAGGGATCCCATAATGGGTTTTGGATCCAAGCAGGCACACCCGTCAGTATAGCGAGACAGTGGTGGAACCCCAGGTATCCCCAAAAAACCAGAGCTTCCAACCGGTGGGGGTGATCGGCGGTGGGCAGTTGGCGCAGATGTTGGCTTTGGCGGCTCGCCCATTGGGGATCCCGCTGATTGTTCAGGCTGCCGCTCCTACCGATCCGGCGGTGGCCGTGGCCGACGGCGTGGTCTGGGGTGCCGTGACCGACACCCAGGCCACAGCCCAGTTGCTGCAACGCTGCCCGGTGGTAACTTTTGAGAACGAGTTCATCCCGCTGGCGGAGCTGCAAAAACTGGATCCGCAGGGATCCCGCTTTCGTCCTCGCCTGAGCACGCTAGAGCCGCTGCTGGACAAGTTGCACCAACGGCAGTTTCTGGCAGAGCTGGGGATGCCGGTGCCGGCTTTTTGGCCTGCGGAGACGGCAGATCTACCTAGCCTGAGCTTTCCCTTGGTGCTCAAGCGGCGGCGGCAGGGCTACGATGGGCAGGGCACCCGCATCCTGCCCGACCCAGCAACCTTGCAACAGGCTCTGGCTGAGTATGCCGGGATCCCGCTGCTGGTTGAAGAGTGGATCCCGTTTGAGCGGGAGCTGGCGGTGATGGTGGCGCGAGGGCTGACGGGAGAAATCCAGATCTACCCCGTGGTGGAGACGGTTCAAGTTAACCAAGTCTGTCGCCACGTCTTGGTGCCCGCCCGCATCCCTTCCTCTGTTGAGGCCGAGATCCGGGATTTGGCGGTCAAGGTGATGGAAAAATTGGATGCGGTGGGCGTGTTTGCCATCGAGCTGTTCTGGGTGCCGCCGCCCCAGCCCAAAGCCGGGATCTGGATCAACGAAATCTCGCCGCGGGTTCACAACTCCGGCCACTACACCCTGGAAGCCTGCCACACCTCGCAATTTGAGCAGCATCTGCGGGCCATCCTCGGTCTCCCCTTGGGGGATCCTTCCCTCAAGTGTGGGGGGGCGGTGATGGTCAACCTCTTGGGCTACGAGCACTCCACCGGCGACTATGCCGAGCAGCGGCAGCGCTTGGCTGCGATCCCCAATGCCACGGTGCACTGGTACCACAAGACCCCCGCCCGCCCGGGGCGCAAGCTGGGCCATGTTACCGTCTGTCTGCCGAGCCCCCCCTCTCCTTCGGAAGCAGCGGCCCTTGTCCGCACCCTCGAATCCTTTTGGCAGCCATGAGCCAAGCGTCGGATCCCTCTTTTTCTCCGGCCATCCAAACCCTGATCCAGGCCATGCAAAGGCGGGATGTGCCCGCGGTAGCGCAGCAGGTCAACGGCCTCTCCCCCCAAGAGCGCTCCGCGGTGTTGACTCCCGCTCTCCAATACCTTGCCGAGGTGGATCCCGACAGCGCCCGCTGGTTTGTTCGCCACCTCATGGCCCCTGCCGTCAAAGCCCAACTGCGAGCAGGGATCCTCAAAGCCGCCCAAGATTACCTGCAAGAGGCCGGCTTCCAAGAAGGGATCGATTACGAGCTCAAGCCCCATCCCCAATCGGGGGGTCAGATCTTAAGCCTTAGCCGCCGAGCCCTGCCCTATGCCGCCCCCGATGACGATCCCTTTGGGCAGTTGTTGCTGGCCGAGTTCTGCGAATTGCGGGACTAGACCACCATGAGCGGTACGAGTTATCGGCTGCAGGTGCTCGACCTCACCGCCCTGCCCCAATTGCTGGAGCTGGATCGCCGCTGCTACGGCGGATACTGGGGAGAACAGGGCTATCGCGCGGAGCTGGAAAGACCCAGCAGCACGGTGATCGGGGCTGTGGCGGAACCGGCTGCCGCTGGCGCTTCCTGTGGCTTGGGCCGAACGGAGTTCCCCCCTCCCTCTCCAGACCTCGCGACGCAAACGACCCAAGCGCTCGTGGGCTTTGGCATCCTCTGGCGCATCGAAGAAGAAGCCCACATTATCTCGTTGGCGGTGGATCCCGACCATCGGCGGCGCGGCTTGGGCCGCAGGATCCTGGAGGAGCTGTTCAATCACGCTCGAGCCGCAGGCTGTCGCTGGGCCACGCTCGAGGTCAGAGCCTCTAACCACGCCGCCATCCACCTCTACGAATCGGCAGGGTTTCAATTGCTGGGACGCCGCAAGGGCTATTACAGCGGAGAAGATGCGCTGGTCTATTGGAAAAAGCCAATCTAGAAAAGCAACAACACTGAAAATTTGTGGAAGTTCGCAACCAGATCCCTAGACAAACCGGCAGCCAAGTCTGGCAATCCTACAGAAGATCAATATCGACAGAGCTTTAACTGCCCGGCTGAACTTGTCGTTATTTTGTAGGTTTTGTAGATCATTCAGATTTCCTCTTCTTCTGTACGCAAGCTGCCAGATGTAACTTTTTTAGGCAAAATTTGGCTACAGCCAATTAGGAGCATCTTTTGCGATTTAAGATTGCAATTAGATAAATGGCTGCGGACAATCTGACGATAGGCCAAGACATACTACAACCTAAGCAGACCCCCCTGTTCAGTGGCACCCCTGGAGCCTCGGCCAATTTCCTAGGCTGATGTGAATAAACGTAAAGTTTTACATCGAGATTCAGCACTCCTGCTTAAATTCGTGCTTTCCCCCCCCCCTGTCGGGCCAGCTTGCCTGAAAAAGCGCTTCAGGCTAACCTACTCTTATCATTTGTGCATCCTGAGCATTTGCAAGCTGTGAGGACAGTCATGGACACCTCGAGAAACACCATTGGGGATGAGACCATCTCTTTTTTCGTGAGTCTTTGGTCTAGGCTTATCGACTTTATGCCCAATCTACTGGCGGCGATTGCCATTCTAGTTCTGGGTTGGATCGTGGCCAGGGTGGTGGCTTTCGGCGTTCGGGGGCTGCTCAAACGGACGCAGCTTGATAACCGCTTGGCCACCTGGATTATGGGCCAGAGGCCCGGCGAGAGGCCTCCGCAAACTGAGCTCTGGGTGGCTGCTGCTGTTTACTGGATTATCCTCGCTTTTGTGTTGGTAGCGGTGCTGAATGCTCTCCAGCTTCAGGCTGTCTCCGATCCGATCAACAAGTTTTTGGGAGAGATTTTCGCCTATCTGCCGCGGCTGGGCGGGGCGCTGGTGCTGCTAGGGGTGGGCTGGGCGGTGGCCACGGTTGCCCGGCTGGCGGTTATCCAAGGGCTGCGGCGCTTTAACTTGGATGAGCGGCTGGCTCAACCCCTCCAACCGGAGGCGGCTGCGGAAGGAACTGCTGCCAAGCCGGAGGGAGGCGCTGAGGTCGCTCCCTTTCTCTTGAATGAAGCTCTGGGCGACGCCCTCTACTGGTTGATCTTCTTGTTCTTTCTACCGCTTATCCTGGACACGCTGAACCTGCGGGGGCCGCTGCAGCCAGTGCAAAACCTGCTGGATCAAATCCTGTCGATGGTACCCCGCATTTTGGGAGCGCTCATCATCGGTGTGGGGGGCTGGTTTCTAGCTTGCATCGTGCGTGGGATCGTTTCCAATTCAGAGGAAGCTAACCGCTTGGGGGCACGCTTTGGCATTCCCCAGCTGGCCCAAACGGTGGGCACAGTGGCCTACGTCTTGGTGTTGATCCCGGCAGTGATTGCCGCCCTCAAGGCCCTGGAAATCCGGGCCATCTCCGATCCAGCGGTGGCGATGCTGGAGCAGGTGTTGCGGGCCATTCCCCGAATTGCAGGATCTGCTCTCATCCTGGCCGTGTTCTACTGGCTGGGGCAGTTCTTGGCCGGCTTGGTAACCCAGTTGCTGCAGGCGGCGGGCTTCGACCGCCTGGCTGCCGGCCTTGGTTTGCCCTTGGCCACTGCTCCTGAAGCGCCTGCCGCTGAAGGGGATCCCTCGGCGTTGGCGAAGCGGCGCACCCCCTCTGAGATTGCCGGCTTGGTGGTCTGGGTGGGCGTGGTCTTGTTCGGGGCGGTGCCGGCGGTGGAGTTGCTGCAGTTTGCCGCTTTGACCGACATCGTCCAGGGGCTGTTGCTGATTTCCGGTCGGGTGCTCATCGGCGCCCTGGTGTTCGGGATCGGCCTTTACCTGGCCAATTTGGCCCATTCCATGATCAAGAGCTTGGGCAACCCCTCCTCAGGGGTGCTGGCCCAGGCGGCGCGGGCGGCCATCCTGGTCTTTGTCGGCGCCATGGCCTTGCAGCAGATGGGCGTGGCCACCGATATCGTGGTGCTGGCCTTTGGCTTGGTGCTGGGCGCGATTGCCGTCGCGGTGGCCTTGGCTTTTGGCTTGGGAGGTCGCGACGTGGCTGCCGAGCAGATCCGGCAGTGGCTCAAGCGGGAGTGAGAGCCTCGCTGGGTGAGCCTCTAATAAAATTGCCCCGCCTGGCATATGGGCGGGGTTATTCCTTCGACTCTGGGCCAACCTAAACTGGCTCTGGAACTTTGGCCTCTTCTACTGCTGTTTCTTGCACTACAATCTTGCCCCGGAACACAACATAGTTGTAGATGTTGTAGGACAAGATAACCGGGATCAAAAAGCCAATAAAGGTGAGCATAAACACCAGCGAACTGGGAGAAGCTGCCGCCTCGTAGATGGTAACGCTGGGAGGAATGATGTTGGGGAAAATCATGAACCCCAAGCCGATAAAAGAAAGGGCAAAAATGAGAAAGGTGTAAACCAAAGGGCTATTTTCCTCTCGGCGGCGCAAGCTGCGCAGCAACAGAGCCACCAACAAAAGCCCCAAAAGGGGGATTGCAGCAAAGATATAGAAAAGAGGCGGCGAGAAAAGCTGGGAGCGCGCCTGCTCCGACATAATGGGGGTGCTGATGGTAATAAACACTGCCCCCAGCAAAGTTGTCCACGTGGCGATGGTGGCTGTCCTGTAATAGGTTTTCTGGATTTCCCCAGTGGTTTTCACAATCAAGTAAGCAGAGCCGATCAAAACATACCCCTGGATCAGGGTAAGAGCCACCAACACTGTGCGCCAGGTCAGCCAGTCCCAGGGGCTGCCGGCAAAGTGGCCGGCTTCATCCACCCGGATCCCTTCGAAGACGCTGCCCAAGGCAAACCCCTGGCCCAAGGCTGCCAAAAAGCTGCCCACCCCGAAGGCGAGGTTCCAGACCAGCTTGTTGTTGGCGTTCTCCCGAAACTCGAAGGAAACGGCCCGCAAGATCAGGCCCACCACCATGATCACCAGCGGAATGTAGAGGGCATTGAGGATGGTGGCGTAGGCGAGGGGAAAGGCTCCAAATAGGGATCCCCCCATGAGTACCAGCCACGTCTCGTTGGCATCCCAAACATTGCCCAAGCTGGTCATGAGAATGCTGCGGCGCGTCTCGCTGGAAGCCGTCAGGGAAAGGATGCCAACCCCCAAGTCAAATCCATCGAGCAGAACATAGAGAAAAAGGAATAGACCGAGGATAAAAAACCAGACTTGAGGCAGAAACTGCTGTAAAGGCTCGAAAGATTCCATGGTCCTTCCCTCCGCTTTAGGTATTTCTAGCCAGGCTAGTTCGAGACAGTTCCCAACTGCGATGTCGCCTGGGCAGCGGCGCTACCGAGCTTCCGCCGGCCGGCGATCCGGCTCGTGGCGAGCAGGCTCGATCACGATCACCGGCTGGGTTGCCGGAACGGGGGCAGGCAGCTCCAGATTAGGCCCTTTGCGGATGATGCGGCTGCCAAAGTAAAGAGCGGCCACGAAAAACACCGTGTACAAGGCGCTCAGGCCGACCAAAGAAAACAGCACCTCTCCTGGCGGCAGCGGCGAAACCGATTCCGCCGTGCGCAGTTGCTCGTACACAATCCAGGGCTGCCGGCCCACACAGCGGACGATCCAACCGGTCTCCACGGCAATGTAGCCCAGCGGGCCAGCGAAGACCCAGGCCCACATCAGCCACTTCTGCTGGGAGAGGGCCTCCGCCGACAGCTTGCCCCTGAGCCACTGGATTAAGGTAACCCCCATAAGCCCGGCCAGAAAGAGGCCAATGGCCACCATCGTCCTAAAGGAGTAGTAGATCAGGCCAATCAGGTGAGGACGATTTTGCGGCTCCCAAGCCTTCAAACCATAAACCGGTCGATCCAGCCTGGGCTTAAACTCCAGCAGATAGCCCAGGGCACCAGGGATCTTCACCTCCCACTCGTTGCGCTCCTCTCGGTCGTTGGGCAAGGCCAACAGGCTCCAATCCGCCCGCTCGCCGGCGGGGATCGTCTCCCACTGCGCCTCCATGGCCGCCAGCTTGGCCGGTTGATAACGATACACTTGCTCCGCGCTCAAGTGGCCGATAAACACCTGCAAGGGGGCCACCACCAGAGCCATCGCCAGGACCACTTTGAGGGAACGGGAAAAAAACTCGCCATGCCGCCCCTTGAGGATGTACCAGGCACTGATGCCACCAACCACAAACAAAGAAGTCTCCAGGGTGGCAAAGAACATGTGGAGAAAGCTGTTGAGCATAAAGGGATTAAAAATGGCCTGCAGGTAGTCGCGCACCACAAATTTTCCATCGACAAATACCCCACCTGCCGGCGTCTGCAGCCAAGAGTTGGCCGTCAGGATCCAAAAAGTGGAGAGATTGGCGCCGAAGGCCACCAGGATTGTCGAGATCCAGTGAATGATCGGCGGCACGCGCTCCCAGCCAAACAGCATGATCCCCAGGAAGCTGGCCTCCAGCATAAAGGCCATTGTGCCCTCAAACCCCAGGACGGTTCCAAAGAAGTCGCCCACCGCCTCAGAAAAAGGGGCCCAGTTCATGCCAAACTGAAAGGCCATCGGCAACCCCGAGGCCACGCCAAGGCCAAAGTTTAACACATAGATCTTTGACCAGAAGCGAGCGTGGCGATAGTAATCTAGGTTGCGAGTTTTCAGCCAAAGTCCCTCAATGACAACAAGATAGATGGACATTCCTGTTGTTAAAACCGGCCATAGCATATGAAACATGGCCGTGAGGGCAAACTGTAGTCGAGAAAGGGTGACGGTGTCTAGAAACATAATTGTCCCCAAGCTTGGAGGGTTGTAATGAGTACAGCTTTACAACTTTAGGAGATCTATTTTCCGCTGCTCCTATGGTTACATCTTGGGCAAGACAACGCGCAGGCTGTTTAAGTCTAAAGGTTAACTTTAGAATCCTGGGAGTGCCAGCTTTTTCCTGTAACATAGGATACAAAAAATCTCAGCCCTGGAGCATCGGCCTGGCAGCCTCAAGGCTGGTAGCCAACTCACTTTCCCACTCCGGAAAGGGCTTGTTGAGGTTTCCAGCGGCTACAAATGCCAGAATTGGGATCCCGGCTTGAGTTTGCAGTCTGGGGTGGAAAGATGTCGTTTATCCCACTGGTGCACTTTCTTGCCCAATCGGGCTTGGTGCAAGAGTTGGCCGTCCGGCTGAGATCCCAGCGACGGGCTGCTTTGCAGGGAGGGGGGCGGATTGCCAAGGGGTTGATCGCCTCGGCTTTGGCCCAGCAGGAAGGAAGATCCCTATTGGTGGTTACCGCCACGCTGGAAGAGGCGGGCCGCTGGACAGCCCAACTGGAGGGCATGGGCTGGGAGAGCGTGCAGCTTTATCCCACCTCCGAGGCTTCCCCTTACGAGCCGTTTGACCTGGAGCCGGAGCTGGTGTGGGGACAATTGCAGGTGCTGGCCGATTGTCTCCAGGGCAGGAAGGGCATGGCCATTGTGGCCACGGAGCGGGCCCTGCAACCCCACCTCCCCCCCCCAAAGGTGTTTCAGTCTTTCTGCCTCCGGCTGGAAGCCGGCGCGGAGCTGTCGCCGCAGCAGTTGGGGCAGCAGTTGACCCGGCTGGGCTATCAGCGGGTCAGCCTGGTGGAAAGCGAGGGACAGTGGAGCCAGAGGGGCGATATTCTCGATATTTTCCCGGTGGCCTGCGAATGGCCGGTGCGCCTGGAGTGGTTTGGCAATGAACTGGAGCGGCTGCGGGAGTTTGACCCGGTGAGCCAGCGCTCTCAAGACGGGATCCCCCACGTTTGGCTTACTCCCACCGGCTATGGGCCTATCCTCTGGCCGGCTCTGCAGGAAAAAGCCGATCAGCTCTCCCAGGGCCTACGGCAGCAGTTGGAGCAGTCGCCCACCCCCCCGGAGGGCTTGCGCCGTTTTCTCGGCCTGCTCTACACCCCTCCCGCCAATCTGCTCAGCTATCTGGATCCCACCACCCTCATCCTGATCGACGAGCCAGAGCAGTGCCAGGCCCACAGCCAGCAGTGGCTCTACCACGCCCAAGAACAGTGGAAACAGGCCCAGGTTGCGGAGCCGGCTCTGCAGCCCTTTCACCGCCCCTTCGATCTCCATGCTCCCGACTGGGATCCCTTCCCCCGCCTGTTGGCCCGCGCCTTTGCCAGCTCCGACCCCGCCGAATCCGCCGCCATCGACCTGAAAAGCCGGCCCGTTCCTACCATCCCCCACCAGTTTGGATCCCTGGCCAAAACCCTGCGCGAGTACCGCAAGCAGCAGTTGCAGGTGTGGATCCTCTCTGCCCAGCCCTCCCGCACGGTGGCCCTGCTGCAGGAACACGACTGCCCGGCCCAGTACGTGCCCAACCCCAAAGATTTTCCAGCCATTGAACGCCAGCTCCAGTCCTACACGCCGGTGGCCCTGAAGTACTCCGGCTTGGCTGAGCTGGAGGGGTTCCTGCTGCCTACGCTGGGGTGGGTAGTGCTCACCGACCGGGAGTTTTTCGGCCAGCACAGCCTGGCCACCCCCACCTATGTGCGCAAGCGCCGCCAGGCCAGCTCCCGCCAGGTGGATCCCAACCTGCTCAAGCCGGGGGATTTTGTTGTCCACAAGGCCCATGGCATCGGCCAGTTCTTACGGCTGGAAAGCCTCACCATTGGCGGCGAAACCCGAGAATACCTGGTCATTCAATACAGCGATGGCTTGTTGCGGGTGGCTGCCGACCAGGTCAACTCCCTCTCGCGCTACCGGGCCAGTGGAGATGGGCCCCCTGCACTGCACAAAATGTCCGGCAGCACCTGGGAAAAGACCAAACAAAAAGTCAAAAAGAGTCTGAAAAAAGTGGCCTTTGATCTCCTGCAGCTCTACGCCAAACGGGCTGAACAGGAGGGCTACGCCTTCCCCCCGGATTCCCCTTGGCAGCAGGAGTTTGAGGAGTCTTTTCCCTATCCTCTAACACCGGATCAAATTCGCGCCGTCCAGGAGATCAAGCGGGATATGGAGTCTCCCCGCCCCATGGATCGGCTGCTGTGCGGGGATGTGGGTTTTGGCAAAACGGAAGTGGCCATCCGCGCCATTTTCAAAGCCGTAACCGCCGGCAAACAAGTTGCCCTTTTGGCGCCAACCACCATTCTCACTCAGCAGCACTACCACACCCTCAAAGAGCGCTTTGCCCCCTACCCCATTCAAGTGGGCCTGCTCAACCGCTTCCGCACTCCCGAAGAGAAAAAAGAGCTCCTGGCCCGCCTCAAAAGTGGCGAACTCGATGTCATTGTGGGCACCCACCAACTTTTGGGCAAGGATGTGCAGTTTCGCGATTTGGGTCTTCTGGTCATTGACGAAGAACAGCGCTTTGGCGTCAACCAAAAAGAGAAAATTAAACTCCTCAAAACCCAGGTGGATGTGCTCACCCTTACGGCTACCCCCATTCCCCGCACGCTGTACATGGCTTTGTCGGGGTTGAGGGAAATGAGCCTGATCCAGACTCCCCCGCCCTCGCGGCGCCCGATTAAAACTCACCTTTCTCCCTACAATCCTGAGGTCATTCGCACGGCTATCCGCCAAGAGTTGGATCGCGGCGGGCAAGTCTTTTATGTGGTCAACCGCATTGAAGGGATCGAAGAGACCAGCGCCAAATTGCGGGAATGGGTGCCCGGTGCCCGCATTGCCATTGCCCATGGGCAGATGCCGGAAGGGGAGCTGGAAGCGACCATGCTGGCTTTTAACAACGGAGAAATCGATATCTTGGTCTGCACCACCATTATTGAATCCGGTTTAGATATTCCCCGTGTCAACACTATTTTGATCGAAAATGCCCAGGAGTTTGGTCTGGCTCAGCTTTACCAATTGCGAGGACGGGTGGGCCGGGCCGGGATCCAAGCTCATGCTTGGCTGTTCTACCGAGAAGATGGCATCCTCACCGAAGAGGCCCGCAAGCGCCTGCAGGCCATTCAGGAATTTACCCAACTGGGATCCGGCTATCAGTTGGCGCTGCGGGACATGGAAATTCGCGGCATTGGCAACCTCTTGGGAACTCAGCAATCCGGACAACTCAACGCGGTGGGCTTTGATCTCTACTTGGAGATGTTGCAAGAGGCGATTCGAGAAATTCGCGGCCAAGAGATCCCGCAGGTGGAAGACACGCAAATTGACCTCAATATAACGGCCATGATCCCGCAGAGCTATATCCCTGACGAAGATCAAAAGATGCAGGCCTATCGCCAATTGGCGGCTGCCGGCTCTCGGGTCGAACTGTTGCAAATTGCCCAGGAATGGCAGGATCGCTTTGGCCCCTTGCCCAAGCCCACCCAGGAGCTGCTGCGGGTGATGGAGCTGAAGATTTTGGCCCGCACGCTGGGCTTTTCCCGCATTAGGCCGGCCAAGGAGCATGTGCTTTTGGAAACCCCCATGGAGGAGCCGGCCTGGAACCGCCTCAAGGAAGCCCTGCCGGCCTATTTGCAGTCTCGCTTTGTCTATCAGCCGGGCAAGGTGACGGTGCGGGGCCTGGGAATGGTGCCTGCGGCCCAGCAACTGGAGAACCTTTTGCAGTGGCTGGACAAAATGAGCTTGGCCCTGATGGAAGCCCGGATCCCAACAGCCACCTAGTCCTGGCTGCGGGGGGGCTGGGCTCTGCCGTGAGAAACTGGGATGGATGGCCGGCCCTTCTCGGGTGGAACTTTTGCACTCCCTTTTGCCTCGTGTTTGCCCCATGAAGGTTCTAGAAGCCCACCACCTTCAGAAAACCTACCGGCAGGGGGGCAAGGAGGTTCGGGCAGTGGTGGATGTCTCCCTGGCGATTGCGGCAGGGGAGATCCTGGCTTTTCTGGGGCCCAACGGGGCCGGCAAGACCACCACCATCAAGATGATCGCCGGGCTGATCCAGCCCGATGCCGGCAGCGTGCGCATCCTGGGGCGGGATCCCCACGCCGATCCGGGTGCGCTGGCCCAGGTGGGAGCGGTGCTGGAAGGCAATCGCAACCTCTACTGGCGGCTTACCCCCTTGCAAAACCTGGAGTACTTTGGCGTGCTGCGGGGGTTATCCCCCAGAACGGCTCGCCAACGGGGGGCAGAGCTGCTGGAGACCTTTGGCCTGGGGGAGAAGCGGGATGTTGCCGTGCAAACCCTTTCGCGGGGTATGCAGCAGAAGGTGGCCATTGCTGTTGCCCTTCTGCACCAGCCGGCTCTGCTGTTGCTGGATGAGCCTACCTTGGGGTTGGATGTAGAAGCCGCCCAAGCGGTGAAATCCTTGATCCGCCAAATTGCCGCTTCAGGTCGGGCCATTCTCCTCACCACCCACCAACTGGATATAGCCGAGGCGCTCTCAGACCAAGTGGCTGTGATCGAGCGGGGGATAATTATTGCCCAAGCTCCCACGCAGGAGATGATCCGGCAGTTTGCCGGCGCCGCCGGCTCTTACCGGATTGAGTTGGAGCAGAAGCTGGATCCCAGCCGGGCGGAACGCCTGGCCCAGCAAGGGGTGGAGATCCTGGGATCCCATCAGCTGCGCTTCAGCGGCTCCTCGGAGACTTTGTATCAGGTGCTGGAGATCCTCAAGCCCTTGCCCTTGCTCAGGATCAAGCGCGAGGAAGCGGATCTCACCCACATTTTCCTCAAGCTGTTGAAAAGGAGAAGGGAGCAGGGATGAGGCCACTGCTGTACCTATTTTGGGCCGAGCTGAAGCGGGCCTGGATCCAGTACATCCGCTATCCGGCAGAAGCCCTGGGCGGGATCCTGATCACCACTTTTTTCTTCTATGCCCTCTTTGCCGGCGCTCAGTATGTGGCGGGGCCGGCCTCGCAGTTTGGACAACGGCTGGATGCGGTGGTGATTGGCTATGTGCTCTGGACGCTGGTCATTTTTGTGGTCAACGACATTGCCCTCAACCTGCAGGTGGAAGCCCAGACAGGCACCTTGGAGCAGGTGTTGCTCTCGCCCTTTTCGGCGGCCACCCTGTTTTTGGCGCGGGCCTGCGCCAGCTTGGTGCTGCGCTTTTCAACCGTTGTCGTTATCTTGGGGATCATCCTGTTGCTTACCGGCAGCCGGCTGCACTTTCCCCCCACCCTGTTGTTGCCGTTGGCGAGCGTGGTGCTGGGGGCCTATGGCTTCTCGTTTTTGCTGGGATCCGCCGCCTTGATTTGGAAGCGCATCCAACAACTGTTGATCCTCAGCCAATTTGGCCTGCTGTTTCTGTTGGCCACCCCCACAGAAGAGTGGTCGGGATCCCTGAAGTGGCTGGGGCAGATGCTGCCCATGACGGCGGGGGCCGGCTTGCTGCGAGATGTGATGGTGCGGGAGGCGGGTTTGGATCCCTTGCGGCTGCTCATGGCTCTGGCCAGCGGCGTGTTCTACTTCGCCTTGGGGCTGCTGGCCTTTCGCCGGGCGATGCAGCTAGCCAAACAGCGCGGCATCCTGGGATCCCAGTAGGACGTTGTCAGAGGGAGCGTCGGTCGCCAGGGGAGCGCAACAGGTGAGGGAAGTGGTACTCCACGGCGCCGGTGGTTAGGTTGTTCTCGGGGGAGGCGATGCCCCGGCGGCTCAGCTCTCGCAGCGCCTTTTCAATCTCGTCAAAATCAGCAGGCAGTTCGATGGCGATCTCCGAGAGGGTGAGGATCCCCTGCCGCTGCTGCGCCAGCCGCAGGATCTCCCGCATCAAAGCCTGACCCTTCAAAGGCTGAGGCAGCGCCGAGACCCCCTTGGCGGGAGCCGGAGAGGGGCGGATCCCCTGCAAGACGGCCAGCTTGAAGTTGTGGTCGTCCACCATGCCTGGGATCAGAAACAGGTCGATCAACTGGCCAAAGCCCAAGAGCCCAAAGGTCAAAAGCCAGAGAAGGCCCGTCACAGTCTTGCCCAAGTAGAGGCGATGGACACCGCAGATGCCGAATATGCCCAGCGCCCAGAGGAGATAGGCAATACCGACCGATTTGGGCTCGGCGGGGAGCAGCAGGTAGCGAGAGCTCATAGGGACTCGTCCAGAAGAGGTGGGGCAGGTAACCCTAGTCTGCCATCTTTTGCGTTGGACAACCCTCCTTCCCCTGTCCTAAAAAGCAGGCCTGGATGTGGCTTCAAGCAGAAAAGAGCCTGAAAATGGGATCCAACCCTTCCATCTTGCAAAACTTCGTCACACTGAGGAAGCGGGGGTCACGCCTACCGAAGGCCAAGGAAGCTCGATGCTTGAGCCCATCTTGATCGGGTTGAGTGCTGTGCTCTGGGGCCTCCTCTGGGGCTACGCCACGCTGCTGGTCCTGCTGGTGAACTTCAAAGAACAGGGATCCGTTTACGCCTACCCCATGCAGGCCGTGCTGGATCGCTTTGTGGAATCGCTGGGGCTGGGCTGGCTTAAGGATCTACATGCCATGCAACTGCAGCCGCTGCGCCGGATTAGCTACGCCCTCTTTGCCGCCGTTACCCTGGGCGTCGTCTTGATGCTCTGGGTCTTGGGGTAAGAGGCCTCCTCAACAATCCTGGGTCTGCCCCCGAGGGAGATGGAAAATAGACTGCAGCTTTTTCAGGCAAGCCTGGATCTGGGCCATCTCTTCTGGATCCAACTTCTGAAAGCGCTCCTTTAGGTAGGCCACATGGGCCGGGAAAACCTGCTCAAACAGTTTTTCCCCCTCTTCGGTAAGCACGATCTTGAAGCAGCGGCGGTTTTCTGGGGGTACCTCGCGGCGCACCAACCCCTTCTGCTCCAGGCGATCCACGATCCCGGTCAGCGTCCCCTTGGTAACCAGTGTCTTCTGGGCCAGGACATTCATCGTCAGGCCGGGGGTGTTGCCGAGGGTTACCAACACGTCAAATTGGGGGGCAGTCAGCCCCATCTGCCGAATGTGAGCGCCGGCGTAATTTTCAAAGGCTTGGTAAGCCCGTGCCAGATCCCTCAGCAGCCCCAAAAAAGGCTCCCGCGCCGCCACCACCGAGGGCTTGAGGGCCTCGCCTTGGGGAAGCGGAGAGGACAGAGACTCAGCAGAACTGGGCATCGCTGCAGATCGTCGAACGAGACTAATCCATCCGACAAGAACAGTTTTGGCTTCATGATAGCCGACTGCAATATAGTCCTAATGCAAATTGACGGCCATTACGCCAACTCCATGAAGCTATTCCATCCCAAGGCAGCGTACAAGAGCTCTCTCCATATCCAGAGGGGGCTTAGGGAAGCGGGGCGAAGACCGGAAACGGCCCAGTGTGTTTCCAGCTTATTTTCAGCGACCTCGAGCCTCAGCCCTGGGGATCCCGGCTGCGTCTGGGCGGATCCCTCGGACGAGATGTCGCCATCTGGCTGCTGCGGCTGCGGAAGTTGGATAGTAAACTACCCGACTCCGACCGCCCCCCTTCCCCCCGTATACGGGGGGATGTAGGGCGGCTGGTTTACAGCAGCCCCCAAAAGTGCAATGACATAGGCGCTACGCTTCGCTGATGCTAACGCTCCGTTGTAGTCTGCGTCCCACCACAACCTTCACCCCAGCCCGCAGCGCCTTGTAGTACACAAACTGCCTCAGTTGATAGAACGCCCAACTATTGGACCGCCGACGCTCGGTTTTGTTGCGCGGCTGTGAGTTGACACGCTCTCTGATTCCAGTGAGGTCTGCCCAGGCAATCGTGCTATCGGTCGCCTTTGCCCTGGAAACAATAGCCTTGGAGATGCAGGGATTGACCCAGGTTTGCAAGCGTCTCTCCTGACCAGACAGCCGTTGCAGCAGTTCCCGACATCTCCGCCGTGAACTGCGTCTGCCCTGACTGGCTTTTTGTTGGAGGATCGCTCTCAACCAGAAGTAGTGGTCTCTGACCTGGTTCAACGGCTGTCCATGCCAGTTATCCCCCTCTGAGGTGTGTGCAATGTCTTTTCTACCCAAGTCCACCCCCATGACCTTGGCGGTGTTTTGCGGCTCCGGCAGGTCATGCTCCACACAAATCTGGATGGAGTAAGAACCCTCTTTGCGTTCGACCACCGTGGCCGATTGGGGATTGGTGCCGGCCAGCATCCCTCGTTGATAGTTGCCGATGGACAGCTCCAACCGTTCCCGCCCCTC
>NZ_JAOALE010000048.1:0-15540 GCF_047462575.1 Synechococcus sp. 'PEA 65AY6A-5F PE A' | reverse complement strand
TCCTCCATCCCGCCAAGCTGCGCTGTGGCGGGAGTACCCCGGAGGTTCTGATGGATTCCAGAGCCATGGCAGTAGCAGCCAAACCTTTCTGCCCCCGGGAAAACCTGCTAGAGTTGGGAGGGGATAATTCCCCTCCTTGCCAGCGAGGTTGGTTGGCTTGTTCTATTTTTGGGGTTTTGGGGACTTATGGCTATCCTGCTGTCGAGCGAACCTATCCTGGCCGTGAGCATCTTCGGCATGGGCCTGCCAGAGCTGGCCGTGATTGGGATAATTGCAGTGGTCGTGTTCGGCCCCAAGAAGCTGCCGGAGTTGGGCAGCGCCTTCGGCAAAGCGTTGCGCAGCTTCAAGCAAGAGATGAACAACCCCAGCAGCGATGACGAGCCCACCGCCGGTGCCGATCGCGTCAGCGGGACGGAGTCCCTGAAGGTAGAAGCGGAGAAGGTGGTCGAGAAAGATGCCGCCTGAGGGCATCTGCACTGAAAAAATGGTGTCTTGGGTCGGCTCCTCGTTTTGTAGGAGATAGGTGCGAGTAAAAGCGGATACCGCAAATTGCACGGCCGGCATCTGCACCAGCCGCAACAAAATGAAGCCGGCTTGCCGGTGAGCTGGATCCAGGGCTGATGTATATTTTTGAAAAAGCTACCGGCCTGGCGCTACCGCTTGACCCAAAGCCGGGCTGGACAGGCGCAGCAGATGGGGGGCTATGGCGGAGCCGACCGATTTCGAGCTGATGCGCCAGATCCAACTGCGGGATCGCCGCAGCCACTTTTTACTTAAGGATCGCTACCAAAAGCGCTTGCTGGAGATCGCGCTGTCCACTCTCAAGCAGCCTCACCAGGCCGAAGAGGTGGTGCGCCAGGTGTTTGAGTTCTGCTGGAAACATGCGGAGGCCTTTGACCTGCAGCGGGATCGCTCGGTGGCCCTGTGGCTTTACGAGTTGACGGCCTTTCAAGCCCAAGAACGCTTGCGGCGCTGGAGCTGGTTGCCCGCCCCTGCCTCCATCCGGGTCGCACCTCCTTGGTGGCCGCGGCGCCTCCTCTGGGGCAGCTTAGTAGGGTTAGGGATCTACGCAGTGGCCATAACAGCAGCCTACTGGCGGCTGCGCTGGCAGGGGGAGTCGGTAGCCATTCAACGGCTCTATCAGGAGTGGCAACGACAACCGCAGGTACGGCGAACCCTTCTGCGCGACCCCAGCTTCCGCAACCCCCTGTTGGTACAAGCTCTCTGGTCGCCCCGCGCCAAGCAGGTGTTGCTCTTGGCTTCAGAAATGCCCCCTGCCCCCCCGGGAACCACCTACCAACTGTGGCTGGAGTCGGCTGGGCAGCGCCTGGAAAGCGCCGGCACCTTCACCGTCAACGCCGAGGGATCCCTGCAATGGCTCAGCCAGCCCACCCATTCACAGCAGCCGACCCGCCTTTGGATTACCCTCGAACCGGCAGGCGGGAGCGAATCCCCCACTGGCGCCCCTCTGCTGCAGAGCAACTTCTGGATCCCTGCCTCTCAACCTGAGGAGAGCAAAGAGAACCTCTTAAACTAGCTTGAAATGACTCCTGAGACCCTGGAAGTTGCCCCGTCAGGTCAAGGGATTCATCCCCCCGTATACGGCGGGGAAGAGGGGGGCCTGCGCCGCCAAGGTTTCGGTCAACAACCGTTGCCATGACGGTAGTAGGATCAGGGGGCAGGCTTGCCGACGCCACACCAGGATTCGCCAGTATCTATCGGGAAATGGGTTGCGTTGGTTTCGCTTGGCCCTGCAGTTGCACGGATCGGTTGTGCCGGCAGTGCTGCCTCGCACCCTCATCTGTGGTCTCCTGGGAGTGCTGGTTTCCGTTCTCTACAAGCTGTGGTTGCCCATAGCGCTGTCCTCGTTGGTGGCGTTCGTGCCCAACATCGTTTTTGGCTTGATGCTGGTGTTTCGGACAAACACTGCCTACGAGCGGTTTTGGGAGGGGCGAAAAGCTTGGGGATGCGTGGTGAGCAACGTGCGCAACTTAGCCCGCTTGATTTGGGTAGCCATTGAAGAGAAGCAGCCAGACGATCGGGAAGAAAAAATCAAAATCCTCTATCTCCTGCCTGCTTTTGCCATCGCCATGAAGCAACATCTGCGCCAAGAATTTTTGCCAGATGAGCTTCAGACCCTCCTCAGCCCAGAGCAGTTGCAACGTCTTAAAAACCTCAACCATCCCTCCTTGCAAATTGCCTTTTGGATTGGAGACTACCTACAGCGCCAATACCAAAAAGGCCGCGTTGAAGTCTATCAGCTAACGATCATGGTGGAGCGGCTCAATAACATGGTCGATGTCCTGGGCGCCTGCGAGCGCATTCTCATGACCCCAACGCCCATGGCCTACGCCTTACATTTGAAGCAGTTGTTGCTGCTGTATTGTTTGTCTTTGCCTTTTCAGATGGTGGAGAGATTGGGCTGGATGACCGGCCCCATTGTCGGGCTGCTGGCCTTTATGCTGTTTGGCGTCGAGGAGATCGGCATTGAAATTGAGAACCCCTTTGGACGGGATCCGAACGACCTGCCCCTTGATGTGATTTGCAGTAGGATGAAGCAGAATATCGCTGATTTGATCCAGTCTGCCTAGAACAACCATGGGTTATCTCATAAACAAGCTTAGGTTTCCCTGGGGAAGGTAGTCCGGCTTTTTAAATTTTTCCAGTAACACCGGCTACGCAGCCGACAGCCGTACTTTTAGGCTTCTTCTGTGCCAGAGGGATCCCGCTTCTCCCCAGAATTGTTGGGTGGGGAGATTGGCCTGGGCAACTTTCTGGGATCTGGACGACAAGGGATCCCACCTCGGCGCCAGGAATGATACCTTGAAGAAAGGCGTAGGATCTCGACCGGAGCGACAGCCATGCTGAAATGCACCACCCGCCACGTTCACATCTTTGCTGGCGAGGTGACCGCCGATAACCACTTTGTGCCTCGCGACGATCTGCTCACCCTCGATGTGGATCCCGACAACGAGCTGGTCTGGAACGATGCCGCCTTGCAGAAGGTCTATGCTCGTTTTGAGGAATTGGTAGAAGAGTACAGGGGCCGGGATCTGACTGAGTACAACCTGCGGCGCATCGGCTCTGACCTGGAACACTTCATTCGCTCTCTCCTCAAGCAAGGGGAAATTGCCTACAACCTGCAGGGGCGTACCCCCAACTACAGCATGGGCTTCCCCCAGATCCCTGCTGAAGAAATTGTCGGCCAGTACATCCCCAAAGGTTAGCCTCTCTTCCATCCCTGACTCTGGGCCTGCCAGCCCGCACGCCAATCGTTGACCTGTTATCGGAGTATCAGCCCATGTCTGGAGAACCTACCCCCGCCCAGGAAACCGCTGTCGAAAAGCCGGCCCGGGTTGAGGCCGCCAACCCTGCTCCCAAGGAGACTGACACTGCCCAAGCCTCGCCCAAAGCCGCAGCAAAAAAACCAGCCAAGGAAGAGAAGCCTTTCGAGCAACTCATTGCAGAAGATGTGATCCCGGCAACCATCGCCGCTTTTCAGAAACGCGGCGTCACCGATCTGCAACTGCGGCTGGAGGGCAAGACGCTGATTGGCTCGTTTGCCGGCGGCAAAAAGCAGTTTAGCGTCCTCTTTGCCGAGGGATCCCTCAATGGGCCCAAGTTCTTCCGCTGCGCTATTGAAGGATCCCCGGCCAGCACCATTGAGTCTTTTATGATCGACGAGCGTCGCGTCGATGTGCCCCTGTTCGTGTTCTATCTGGTGCAGCGCCTCTATGCCCAGCAGTGGTATTGAGCGATCCCAGGCAGATGCCTGAGCCGCCAGCCAAACCCGTAGGCAGCGCAGCCAGAGATTGAGCTAGCCACCTGTTAGGCAAGGAAGGGATCCCCGGACAGGGATCCCTTTTCGCTGAGGCGGGGGATGGGCTGTAGAAGCCAAAAGAAAAGAGATTATCTTTTGTGAAGAAAAGTAAGGCGGTGCTACGGGAGAGCGCGAAATGTACATCGTGCAGATTGCGTCGGAATGTGCCCCGGTCATCAAGGCGGGGGGGCTGGGGGATGTGGTGTACGGCCTCAGCCGAGAGCTGGAAGTGCGGGGGCACTGTGTCGAGCTGGTTTTGCCCAAGTACGACACGATGCGCTACGACCAGATCTGGGGTTTGCACGACGCCTATCGCGATCTCTGGGTGCCCTGGTACGGGGGAGCCATTCACTGCTCGGTGTACTGCGGCTGGGTGCATGGCCGCCTTTGCTTTTTTATTGAGCCCCACTCGGGCGATAACTTCTTCAATCGCGGGTGTTATTACGGCTGCCCGGATGACAACATGCGTTTTGCTTTTTTCAGCAAGGCGGCTCTGGAGTTTCTTCTCAAAAGCAATAAGCGCCCCGATATCATTCATTGTCACGATTGGCAGACAGGATTGGTGCCGGTGCTGCTCTTTGAGATTTACAAGTACCACGGCATGGAAAACCAGCGGGTATGCTACACCATCCACAACTTTAAACACCAAGGCTTTGGCGGCCCGGAAATCCTCTGGGCCACCGGCCTCAACCGGGAGCCCTATTACTTTCATTACGACCGCCTGCGAGATAACTTTAACCCCTTTGCCCTCAACTTTATGAAGGGCGGGATCGTCTTTTCCAACTTCGTGACCACCGTTTCCCCCACCCATGCCCTGGAAGCGCGATTTGGTAATTACAACTATGGACTGGGACACACTCTTTACTTGCACCAGCACAAGTTTCGCGGCGTCTTGAATGGCATCGACTACGATATTTGGAACCCTGAGATCGATCGCTTTATTCCTTTTCACTACACGGCGCAAACTTTGGAAAACAAGGCCAAAAACAAAAAAGCACTGCGGGATCAGCTATGGCTACAAGATGTTGATAAGCCCATTGTGGCCTATATTGGGCGGCTGGACGAGCAAAAAGGCGTGCATCTGGTGCATCATGCCATCTACCGCTCCCTGTTTAAAAATGCCCAATTCGTGCTGCTGGGATCCGCCACGGAGCCGGGGATCGGCGCCTGGTTTGCCCATGAGAAACGCTACCTCAACGACAACCCCGATGTTCACATCGAGCTGGGCTTCAACGAAGAACTTTCCCACCTCATCTATGCGGGGGCAGACATCCTTGTGGTGCCCAGCCACTACGAGCCCTGCGGCCTTACCCAGATGATCGGCCTCAAGTACGGCACGGTTCCGGTGGTGAGGGGCGTGGGCGGCCTGGTGGATACCGTTTTCGACCGCGATTACGACACTCGCAAATTGCCGGAGCAGCGCAATGGCTACGTGTTCTACCACACGGATCGCGCGGCTCTGGAGTCGGCGCTGGATCGGGCCATCGACCTGTGGTACACCGCTCCCGACCAGTTTCGCCAACTGCAAGTCCAGGGCATGAGCTACGACTACTCCTGGAACTACCCCGGCAAAGAATACCTGGAGATCTACGAGTTCATTCGCCACCGCTGAGCGATCCCCAGCGATCCCAGCCCTTGACCACAAGGGGGAAATGCTGGACGATAGGTAGCAATGCCGCTCTTAACCTTCCCTACAGATTTATTGCCGGGGAAGGGGAGCTTGCTCGGTTATCTTCTCCTACCTGAGGATCCCTGGCCGCTATGATGGGCTATCTCGCCTTGGTACTCCACGCACACCTGCCCTTTGTGCGCCACCCTGAGCAGGACTTCGTGCTGGAAGAAGAATGGCTCTACGAAGCCATCACCGAGACCTATGTCCCGCTGCTGCACATGTTCGAGGGGCTGCGGCGAGATGGCATCGACTTTCGCTTCACCATGTCCCTGACGCCGCCCTTGGTGTCGATGCTGCGGGATCCCTTGCTGCAGGAGCGCTACGACCACTACCTAACCAAGTTGGAAGAGCTGGCCCAACTGGAATACGACAAGAACGCCACCAACGGCCACATTCGCTACCTGGCCGAGCACTACATCAAGCAATTTGCCATGGTGCGCGATCTCTGGGAGCGCTACGACCGGGATCTGGTGCGGGCCTTCAAACAGTTTCAAGACAGCGGCAACCTGGAGATCATTACCTGCGCGGCTACCCACGGCTACCTGCCCTTGATGCAGATGTACCCGCAGGCGGTATGGGCCCAACTTATCGTGGCCTGCGAGCACTACAACGAACACTTTGGCCAATGGCCAAGAGGGATCTGGCTGCCGGAGTGCGCCTACTACCAGGGGCTGGAGCGGATGATCGCCGATGCCGGCCTGCGCTACATGATCACCGACGCCCACGGTTTGCTCTATGCCAAGCCGCGGCCCCGCTACGGCATGTACGCCCCCATCTTCACCGAGACTGGCGTTGCCGTCTTCGGTCGGGATCACGAGTCTTCGCAGCAGGTGTGGTCAGCGGAGGTGGGCTACCCTGGGGATCCCGTCTATCGCGAGTTCTACAAAGACCTGGGGTACGAGGCCGACTACGAGTACATCAAGCCCTACATCATGCCCAACGGCCAGCGGAAAAACACCGGCATCAAGTACCACCGCATCACGGGGCGCAACCTCGATCTGGGACAGAAGCAACTTTACGATCCCTACTGGGCCAGGGAGAAGGCGGCAGAACATGCGGGCAACTTCATGTTCAACCGCCAGCGGCAGATCGAGTATTTGTACAGCGTCATGGGGCGTCCGCCGCTGGTGGTGGCCCCTTATGATGCCGAGCTGTTCGGCCATTGGTGGTATGAGGGCCCCTGGTTTTTGGATTTCCTCATTCGCAAGAGCTACTTCGACCAAAATACCTATCGCATGACTCACCTGGCGGAGTACTTGCGGGAGAACCCCACCCACCAGGTGTGCAAACCTGCCCAGTCCAGTTGGGGGGCGCGCGGCTTCCACGAGTACTGGCTCAACCCCACCAACGCCTGGATCTACCCCCACCTGCACAAGGCTACCGAGCGGATGATCGAGCTGAGCCGCCGCGAGCCTGCCGATGACCTGGAGTGGCGGGCCCTGAACCAGGCGGCGCGGGAATTGCTCCTGGCCCAATCTTCCGACTGGGCCTTCATCATGCGCACGGGGACGATGGTTCCCTATGCGGTACGCCGCACCAAATCCCACCTGCTGCGCTTCAATCACCTCTACGAGAAGATCCAAGCCGGCCAGTTTCGGCGAGAAAAAGCCACCCCTGAAGACGAGCAGTGGCTGGCCAAGGTGGAATACATGGACAACATCTTCCCCAACCTCAACTACCGTGTCTACCGGCCCCTCTGACCATTGGGTAAGGCCGGAACCTTTTGGCAACTTCCACCCGCACCGCGTGGAAAAAAGAATTTCCGACTACTTGAGCCTCACTCCCCCCCTTCCTCTTGGACGATGGGCTGGGGTTGGTCGCAGCAGAGGGGCGCTCGGGAAGTGTTTTCTTCAATCGGGTTTGAAACGACTGCAGTTTGAAATAGCCATCATCGGCATCCCTGCGGACTTTCCGCTGCCGAGGGCGGGCCTTGTTGCGAAGGGATCCCAACTTCCCTGCCCTGATGGCCAGCCCTGCCGGTTCTAGAGCTTGGTGCCGCACTCGGCGCAGAACTTGTGCAGGCTGGGGTTTTTGGTGCCGCAATTGGGGCAGTAAATCAGCTCGGCGGCTTGCTCCAGTTGCCGCTTTTCCGGCAGGCCGATCATCTGGTAGTTGGCTTTGCCGGCGGGCACCATCGGGTAGCAGTTCTCGTCCCGCTTGACCACAAAATCGACCACCACCGGCCCCTCGTGGCGCAGCATCTCTTGGATGGCGTCGTCCACTTGATCGGGGTGATCGACGCGCATGCCCTTGACGCCAAAGGCTTCAGCCAGCTTGACGAAATCCGGCATGCCCGGAGTCATATCCGAGTGGGAGTAGCGCTCGCCGTGGAAGGCCTGCTGCCACTGCCGCACCATGCCCTGCCAGCCGTTGTTGATGATGGCCACCTTGGTGGCAATGCCGTACTGGGCCACCGTGCCCAGCTCCTGCATGTTCATCTGGAAGCTGGCGTCGCCGCTGATGCAGATCACCTCGGCGTGGGGCAGGGCCACTTTGACCCCCATGGCCGCCGGGAAACCGTAGCCCATGGTGCCCAGGCCAGAACTGGAGATCCACTGGCGCGGCCCGTTACGCAGAAACTGCGCCGCCCACATTTGGTGCTGACCGACATCGGTGGTGTAGTAGGCGTGGGGAGCATGGCGACGAAAGGCATCGATCACCTGCTGCGGGGCGATCACGCCCTCATAGCGGGGCACCTGCAGGGGGTAGTCCCGTTTCCAGCGCTCGATCCGCTCCAGCCAAGCCTGCGTCTGGCCAGGGGTGTGGGGCATTTTGCTCAGTTGCGCCAACAGCTCCACCAGGACGGTGCGCACATCTCCCACAATCGGCACGTCCGGAGTGCGGTTTTTGCCCACTTCTGCCGGGTCGATATCAATGTGGATAACCTTGGCGTGCTTGGCAAATTCGTCCAGCTTGCCGGTTACGCGGTCGTCAAAGCGGGCCCCCACGGCAATCAGCAGGTCGCACTCGGTAACGGCGAAGTTGGCGTAGGCGGTGCCGTGCATGCCCAGCATCCCCACCGAGAGGGGATCGTTCTCATCGAAGGCCCCTTTGCCCATGAGGGTGGTGGTCACCGGGATCTGATAGGTGTGGGCCAGCTCGGCAATCTCGGCATGGGCACCCGAGATGATGGCCCCGCCCCCCACGTAGAGCAGGGGCCGCTTGGCCTGCAGGATCAGCTTGGCCGCCGCGTGGATCTGGCGCGGGTTCCCCCGCACCGTGGGCCGGTAGCCGGGGATATTGACCTCGCTGACCGGCTGGTAGTCGAACTCTTCCAGGCCCACATCTTTGGGGATGTCGATCAACACTGGACCGGGTCGCCCCGTGCTGGCGATGTGGAAGGCCTCGGCCACAATCCGGGCCATCTGCCGGGGGTCGCGCACCACGTAGGAGTGTTTGACAATGGGCAGGGTGATGCCAAAAATGTCAGTCTCCTGAAAGCCATCAGTACCAATCAAATGGCGGGGCACCTGGCCAGTAATGGCCACCAGAGGCACAGAGTCCATTATGGCGTTGGCGATGCCTGTCACCAAATTGGTTGCCCCCGGCCCCGAGGTGGCAAAGCACACCCCCACCTTGCCGGTAGCGCGGGCGTAGCCATCGGCAGCATGGGCAGCGGCCTGTTCGTGGCGGACTAGGAAATGTTTGAGTAGCCCTTGGGATTCGGCCTTGTACAGCTCGTCGTAGATGGGCAAGATCGCTCCTCCTGGATAGCCGAAAATGTGCTGCACCCCATGTCGATGCAGGCTATCCACCAGTGCATAGGCCCCTGTTGCCACGATATCTTCTCCCCACTGAAGACGACCGAGCGCTCAACCTGAAGGGTTTGAGCTAGAAGACCAGCCAGCTATTGGCCGGCTTTTTAGGTTGTGTATTTAATTCAACAGTCTAGCAGGGGTTTGCTCCGCAGGGTTGAGATTTGCCTGGGGGGTGGCAACCGGTTTTTTCCTTCACCCTGCTTTTGCCTTGGAGAGCCCTTTAAGGCTGAGCTGTCGCATCCCCAGCAGAGGTGGCTCTAGATGAGAAGGGATCCGCTGCCCTGGGGATCCTGCGCTGCAAAACCTGCCCAGGCCGACGTGAGACCATCCGGTTCTCAGAGGGTTGAACCTGAAATTGATGGCATCCTCCCCTCAATATATTTATTGAGGGGATTATTGCCCCTCGAGCTCCCCTACTTCTCTAAAACCTGCTGTTATCTATCTAGGTTTGATGATTGCGATGCTGGTCGGCAACCCGCTGGCTGGCCTCAAGACCGGCCCAGAGCCAGTTTTTGCCCAGTCTTCTGTCTCAGCAATCGATGAAGAAACTATTGGATTGCTCGCTTAGTTGTTCCCGCTGCTTCCGTTGAAGAAGTCGAACTGGAGCGGGAGAATGGGCGCTGGGTTTGGAAGGTGGGGTTTGCCAACGACATTGAGGTCAAAATCGATGGCAGAGCCGGGAAAATTCTAGACATCGATGATGACTGGTAGTTGGGCTGCTGCAAGAGCCCAAGAGAGGGCTGACGAGTTCTATCGGATCCTCGAGCGGCTGCTGCGCAGGATGAGCCATGCCAATTCCAAGGCCGGCCCCAGCACTCGCCAGGCGCGAAAGCAAAGCAGCAGGGATCCCTGTCCGTGCCAGCCGGTGTGGGCGAAGGTCAAGCGCAGGTGGCAAGCCAGCGAGGGGGGGAGGGTTGCCAAAAGCCCTAGGCACTGCCCCGTCAAGGCCGGGTCGGCAAAGCCGATTTCCAGGCCGCCTCGCCAGGACTGGATCTGGATCCCCTCGGCCAACCGCCTCAGAAGGGGCCAGAAGCGAGGCCAGTCGGCAAAGGAGAGACGGCAGCCCACCCAGGCTGGCCAATGCCCGCGAACGTATAGGGACCCGCAGCGCCATTCCCAACCCCGACGGCTGCCCCGCAGAGCCAAGCCCCTCCACCCGCGCCATTCCCCAACCCAGGCGAGGGGGCCCTGCCAAGGCTTGCGGTAGCGCAGCAGGAGCTGTTGTGGCCAGAACAAAAACAGCCCCAACCCCGTGACCAGCAACAGCCCTGCCAGGCGCTGGATGACCTCAGGCCAGCCCATAGCGAGCCAGAAAACGGGGCAAATCGACCACCTGACAGGTATAGGATCCCTGCATGACCAAGCGCCCCTGCTGCGTGATCTTCACCTGAAATTCAATGCGCCTTCCCACCGCTTGCACAACCTCAACCTGAACGTGTAGAGGATCCCCGACCACGGCTGCCGAGCAGTGTTCCAGGGCAAAGCGGATCCCGACGACGGCTTCTTCCCCCTCGTAGAAGGGCTGCAAGGTGTTGTGGCCGCACCGCTCGATCAGCGCCAACAGCGCCGGGGATCCGATCACCCTCACGCCGGGGTTGCCCAGGGCCTCTGCCGTTTGCTCGGGGCCGGGGATCCCTTGCCAGGTGCCGCGGGTGCCGAGAGGAACAGGTTTCACGGTCTGGGAGCCCCAACAGGCGAGGGTGGGCATTTAGCGGGATGCAGTCCTGGACTGCCACAGGCGCCAGCCCTGCCCAAGCAAGAGGCAGAGAACCAGGATCCCGACGAGAACCACCAGCACCAGGGCCCGCTCCAGGCGGGTGGCATAGAACCCCGTCACCGTCCAGTTGCGGCTGAGGTTGGAGCCCAAAATGGCAAGCATAGCCAGGCCCAAAGCTTGGGTCCCTGTCCAAGGTGCCCTTCCCCTTTCTTGGTTTAGGGCTATGGGCTGCAGCGCTGCCAAGATCAAGGCGGTGATCAAGGCTGCCAGCAAGAAGGCCGCCTGCGGCTGGGCGTGGACGAAATAGCCCACCCCCAGCGGCAGGAGCAGGCTGGCCAGCGTCAGGCCGATCCCCGTCGGCAGCGGCCTGTCTTGCCCGTACACCCAGTGGACAAGCGCTGCCAGCCCCATGCTCGCCATGCCCAGGTACAGCGCCGCCGCCACATAGGGCTGGGTGAGGTCGATCCCGGCCACCTGCAGGTTGAACTGGTGCAGCAGGTTTTGCAGCAGGGGTTGGGCCGACAAAAACAGGGCGGCCATTGCCCCCCAGCGGCTGGGAAAAGCCAGACACCCCAGCCCCAGCAGCGCCGCCCCGTAGGATCCCCCCAGCCGCAGCGCCAGCAGCGCCCCACCGCCTACCAGCGTCAGGCTCACACAGGCCCGCCAGAGCAAGGCCTCTTTCCCCTCGGGTGCCGGGATCCCGCCCTCCAAAGCCAGCAGAGCCCACGAGAGCAGCACCCCCGCCCCGTACAGCAGCGCCCAAAAGGGATCCTGGTACAGCCCGTTGCGCACCAGGGCCAAAGCCAGCGCCGTCGCCACCAGCCATCCCACACCGTGCCCCAGGGCCGACAGCAGCCGGTTGGAGCCCACCTCGCTGTCGCGCGAGGACTCCGTCCCGCTGGCGGGAACGGGGAGGATCAGCAGGGGCAGCGTGCCCGCCACCAGGCTGAGGGCAGCCAGCCCCACCGGCAGCAGCACCGACCAAGGGAGATCTTGGGGGGAGCCCATCTCCAGCAGGCGGGATCCCCAGGTCAAGGCGGCGATGCCGCTCCAGCCCTGGCCCAGACCCATCAGCACAGACAGCATCTCCGCCTCGGCCAAGCAGCCCAGCAACGGGATCCCCACCAAGCCCATCCCCAGGCCGCAGCCCCACAGCAGCAGAGAAAAAGCAGCTCCCGCCTCAGATTCCTCGAAAGCACCGCGGGCTAGGCCCCACACGCTGGCCAAGCTGAGCAGCAGCACCGCCAGCCCCTGCCCGGCCCGCCCGCAGCCGCTCAAGCCCAGCAGACCCAACCCCACCAGTCCCCCCAGCAACACCGCTAGCGGGATCGGCTCCGACAACTGTCCCAGCCCTGCCCCCAGCGCCGCCAAGGCTGCCAAGCCCAGCCCCACTGCCGGCTGCCAACGGCGAAGGGATCCCCAGCGGCGATAGCGAATCGCTTCCAACAGCAAAACCACCAAGCCAATTGCAGCCCCAATCGCCAGCGCTCCGCTTACCATCTCCCCCTCCTGACCAACCCTTCCTCAACTATCGCCGATCTTGGTCTGGCCATCGAAGGACTCCGTCCCGCTGGCGCAAACGGCAAAAGGGTTGACAGAAACTTGGTGCCTTATCCCCCAGCCGGGGAAGGGCAATGCCCCAAGCCGCCGAGGCGGTGGCAAAGATAAGCTGGAAAAGAGCAGCGAGCGGGCGTTCATGTCTTCCGAGCATTACAAGTTCGACCTCTTCTTGCGTTACCACCGGGCCCAGGCCCGTTGGGCGCGGCAGTTGGCGGAGCGGCTGGATCGGGAGGGCTTCAAGGTCTGGTTTGACCGCTGGATGCTACAGCCAGGAGACGACCGCCGGCTGGAGCTGCAACTGGCCATCGAACAGTGCCGCTGGGTCGGGGTGGTGGCCTCGCCGGAGTTTGTCGCCAATCCCTGGCCCAGAGATGAGCTCTACAGCGGCTTCTCCCACGCCCCGCCCCGGCAGAACCAGCGCCTGCTGACGCTGCTGCACACGCCCGCCGAGCTGCCCCGCCCCCTGGCAGAAGCGCCGCTGCTGGACTTTAGCGGCTCCGATGAGGATCCGGTGCTGTTCGAGTACCGGGCCCGGGAGCTGATGCACTTTTTGGATCCCAGCTTTCCCGCCCCCGGGGATCTGCAGCGATTTCGGCTGCAATACCGTCGCCGCGAGGAACTCCCTGAAGATGAGGAGGTGCGGGGGTTCCAGGCCTTTTTGCGGGCCATTCAAATGGCCATCCTGCGCATTGCCACCGGCGAAATGCCCTCTGCCACGCCGGAGGAAGGAGCACGCAAGATTGCCATTTTGCAATTTATTCAGCGGCTGTTTCAGTGGAACAGCGCCGACATTCAATTTGAGCGGGCCGAGGAGTGGCGCAAGCGGGGCAACCTGAGCGAGGCGCTGGCCGCCTACGACCGTGCCTTGAACATGGATCCCAACTTTGCCCTGGCCTGGAGCCGGCGCGGCGATGTGCTGGTGCAGTTGGCCCGCTACCGCGAGGCGGTGGACAGCTACAACGGATCCCTGAGCATCAACCCCTACGACGAGGAGACGCGGCTGCGCCTGGCCCTGATTTTGGGGCGCCTGGGCCAGTACAAAGCGGCGGTGGTCAACTACGACAAGGTGCTGGAGAGCAACCCCGAAGATGCCTTGGCCTGGCACAATCGCGGCATTCGCCTCATGCAACTGAAGCGGCCCAAGCTGGCCCTCAACAGCCTGAACAAGGCGCTGCGCTACAACCCCCAACAGCCCCGCACCTGGCTGGCGCGTGGGATCGTGCTGCGGCGGCTGCGGCGGCCCAGCTCGGCGGCGGCCAGCTTTGCCCGCGTCCTGAAGCTCAACCCCAGAAGTGGCCGGGTCTGGCGCTACCAAGGCAATGCCCTGTTCCACTGCCAGCGGCTGCGCTCGGCCATCGAGTGTTACAAGCGCTCGCTGCGGCTGCGCCGCCGGGATCCCATTACGCTCCACAACCTAGGGGTGGCTCTGCTGCGCCTGGGGCAGTATCGGCTGGCCAGCAAGGCCCTGGAACGTGCTCTGCGCTACGACGCCGACAACCCCAAAAGCTGGTATGCCCGCGGCGTGGCCTTCCAGAAATTGGGCTACCTGAGGGAGGCTTGCATTCACTTCGAGGAAGCCCTGAAAATCCGGCCAGAGGACTTCCCGGCTCGCTACGCCCTGGCGGTGGCCCAGCAGGAGCTGGGGCAATACGAAGCCAGCCTGGAGCAGTTCCGGCGCCTGGTGCAACAGCGTCCCGGCAGCTTTGCCTGCTGGTTTGGCCAGATCACCAGCCTGCGGCGCTTGGGCCGGTTGGAAGAAGCCCTTGCTGCCGCCCAACAGATGACCCGCCTCAACGAACGGGATCCCTGGGGCTGGTTTGCCTTAGGGCTAGTGTATGGCGACCTGAAAGAGGCAGAAAAAGCGGTGGAGGCCTACTCGCGGGTTTTGCAGCTCACCCCAGAAGACGCGGTGGCCCTCAACAACCGCGCCTGGGAGGCCCTGAAGCTGGGGAAATTGGAGCTGGCTCTAGCCGACGCCCAACGGGCCACAGAACTGGAGCCGCAGCGGCCCGCCTTCTGGCATACCTTGGCGCTAATCCAACTACAGGCCGGCCAGCGGGAGGCGGCCCAGGCCAGTTTGCAGCGCTGCCTGGAACTGGATCCCCAGTTTCAGCCGGCCCAAGCTGCTCTGCAGGAGCTGAACCGCGCCGGCTCCAGCTCGCCGACACCGTTGCCGGGCAACTTTGCCGAGAGCCCTGCTGCTGACGCGCCGGCAGGAACGGCGCTGCCAGAACTGAAAACCCTCACCCCTCAAGAGGAGCCGCAACCGGTAGACCGTAGGCCCCTACCGGATCCCTCCGCTTAGCCCTTGTCTTGTGCCAATCCCCACAACGCCCTGACTGGATTTATGCCCAGGGACAGCTTGCCTCCCTGCCTGACAAAACTCCACCGGCTCAGAGCTATGTAGACCATCCGCGAACTGAAGCGCGGAAGCAGGCTACTGAGCAGGGGGAGAACCTCAGCCTTAGCAATATACAAACTGTGCTGTTCAGAGGGGCCGTCAGCTCTCCCCCGTTCACAGCAAGGGCAGGCCGCGCAGTCGTCGCAGTTGGTTGATATGGGCTGGGCAATCACACCCGAACAGGGCAATGGCGGCGTTGCTCTCTTCGAGGGTGAACTCCAAGAAAAGATGCTCCGCCGCCTCGACCTCAGCTTCAGATGGGTTGGGATCCCCTATCTCTGGCCAAGGGAGCGGGTGCCGCCACGGCAAAGAACGAGAGCGGACAACACTCAGATCAAATTGAGGCACCTCCAGAGCAGAAGCCCAAGCCATAGGAGCAGGCGACAGCAGCAACGCCCACAGAGCCGGTGTAGCCCACCTAGCCCAACGCCAATAGAAATGAGGGATCCCTGCCATCAATCTGACCAACTCACCGTAGCGGTAGTGTACCACTGGTTTTGGCTTCTGTCAGGAAAGAGAAACTCCATCAGCCGAAATGACCGTAAAGTGGTTGAGCTTACAGCCTGTTAAGGACTCAAGGGGTACAATAGCAGCACTTAGCAAACCAACTTC
>NZ_JAOALE010000047.1:0-16701 GCF_047462575.1 Synechococcus sp. 'PEA 65AY6A-5F PE A' | reverse complement strand
GGGCGTCCCGTTCTTCAAGCTCAGGAAATGTCCTGCCATTGGGCAGGAGTCACTGGGAAGCCTGCACTCTATGCGTCAGCATAAGTGCGGGAGTACGTCACCTCTCCAGATCCGGATCCTCGCCCAAAGCCCGCAACCTTGCTGCCAGACGCTCGGCCCGCTGGCGTTCCTGTTCGGCTCGTTGGCGTTCCAGCTCGGCCCGCTCATCTCCCGTCAAAAGCAACTGCCCTTTGGCATCGCACCAGCGCAGCCAGCGGGCTTGTTTCCCCTCGAAAACTCCGTCCCACAGCCTCAGGCCCAGCTCCACCTGTTCCAGCCAGGTCTCGGTCATTTCCGCATAGTGGCGGCCCCGCAGCTCAAAAAGGCGCAGCTCCTCGGATCCCAGCTCGTGGTTGGGATCAAAAACCACGTAGTAGCTGACCCGCATCTGCTCGTAGCGGCTGAACTTGCCACCTAGCTCGTCGCCTTCGCGGTTGGAGACAATCTCGATCACCACATCCGGCGGCTTGTCAAATTGCCAGAGCAGATAGCACCGGTTCTGCTTCTCCCACCATTGTTCCGGCACCGTGACATCCAGGCTGAGAAAAACATCCGACACAATCGGGGGGCGACTGGGGGTTGTGTAGATCCCGACATTGGCTGCTGCCAGGAAGGTTTTGTGGGGCAGAGAGCTGTAGAGCGAGCCAGTCAGGAGGCGCTGTTGCTTTTCAGAGGCAAAGTTATCCGCCGGGGTATCGTCCTCAGTGACCAGATCAGCGACATCGGGCAGCAGCAGTTCAGTATCCATGGGCAAAGGCAGTCGGGGATGTCGACATCTTCGCCGTTTCCCCTACTTTTTGCCGCAGAGGACAAGGGCGGCAAAGCTGGCCGCTCTCCAGAAGGGATCCCGCCCGCAGAATGGGGTATCACGGCAAAAGGGCTCTCTTTGAGGAGGAACCTTGAACTGCGACGTTTTGGTGATCGGCTGTGGGGTGGTGGGCTGTGCCATCGCCTACGAATTGGCCACAGCAGGGCTATCGGTGGTTGGGATCGACGCCAGGGATCCGGCCTCAGGCGCCACCGGGGCCTCGTTGGGGGTGTTGATGGGGATCTGCAGCCGCCAGCCAGATGGGGAGGTGGTGCAGTTGCGCCTGAAAAGCCTGGAGCAGTTCGATCCCCTGATTGCGCGGCTGGAAGCCGACTTGGGTCGGACTTTGCCCGTCAATCGGCACGGCATCCTCAAGCTCCTCCGGGAGGAGGAAGTGGACGCTTGGCAAGCAACCCTGGCGGCTCGCCGGCAAGCAGGTTACCGCCTGGAGTTTCTCAGCCCTGGCGAAGTGGGATCCCTGCAGCCAGGTTTGCGCAGCGACCTGGGGGGAGCCCTCTACTCTCCCCAAGATCGGCAGATCCAACCCCGCCTCCTTACGCAGGCGCTTGTGGAAGCAGCCCAACGCAGAGGCTGCCGCTTCTTCTTCCATCAGCCGGTTCAGAAGATGCAGCGCAGCCCGGATCCTCCCTTTCGCCTACAGGCAGTTTATACGCCAGCCTTCGCCTTCTCGGCAGGCCATGTCGTTCTCGCTGCCGGCCTGGACAGCTCCCCTCTGGCCGAGGAGCTGGGCTTGCGGATCCCTCTGCAGGCGGTCAAAGGCCAGGCTCTGCGGGTCAAAGCGGCGGGGATCCCCCTGGGGCCGGTGGTCAGCGACGAGGATCTGCATCTGGTCCCCCTGGGGGATGGATCCCTGTGGGTGGGGGCAACCGTGGAGTTTCAGGCCCCCCATCCCCAGCCGACGCTGCTGGCCTTACAGGATCTGCTGGCCCACGCCATCGGCATCTGCCCGGCCCTAGCCGAAGCCACCCTGCTGGAGCACTGGGCCGGCCATCGACCCCGACCGCTGGGGCAGCGCGCCCCCATTCTGGGGCCGGCTCCCGGCTATGTCAATCTTTTGGTTGCCACCGGCCACTACCGCAATGGAGTGTTGCTGGCCCCGATTAGCGCCGCCATCCTGAGGGATTTGGTGCTGAAAGGGGAAACAGCCCTGTGCGATCTAAGCGCTTTTGCCCCAAGACCTAAACAGGGCTGAGCTGGCCTATCCACTGAGGTAGCAAGACTTATGTCAGAATAGAAGGTTGCCCGGCTCAGGCCGGGCCAGTGTGTGATCTGTCGAGTCCTGCAAAGGAGAAAAGAGCCTTGCCGAAATTTGCCCTGAAAGCCCTCTGGCTGGAAAACGATTTGGCCATCGCCGTGGATCAGGTGGTGGCCAAAAACCGCAGCCCCCTCACCCGCTACTTTTTCTGGCCGCGGGATGACGCCTGGGAACAGCTCAAAGCCGAGCTGGAGAGCAAAACTTGGATCAGCGAGGAAGATCGCATCACTCTACTCAACCAAGCCACTGAACTGATCAACTACTGGCAAAACGGCGGACGCGAGCGCCCCATCAGCGAAGCCCAAGCCCAGTTCCCCGACATCCTCATCGGCGGCAACGCCTAGCTCTCCCCTCCCCGCCGAGGCCGCGACTCCAAACCCAACCCATCTTGATGGGGATCCTGCTTTTGGGCTAGATTAGCACTCGGGATTTCAGAGTGCTAACTTTGGGCTCGGCCAAGCCAATGGATCGCCGGGGCCCTTCTGGGATCCCACTCCGCCTGGCAGCGCTAAGCGGCCCAGTTGAAACTAAGAGGATCGGGGATTCTATGGCAAAACAGATTCTGTTTAGGGAAGAGGCCCGCAAGGCATTGGAGCAGGGCATCAATCAACTGGCGGATGCAGTTAAGGTTACCATTGGCCCGAAAGGGCGCAACGTCCTTCTGGAGAAAAAGTTCGGCGCCCCCCAGATCGTCAACGACGGGGTCACCATTGCCAAGGAAATTGAATTGGCGGATCCTTTGGAGAACACCGGTGCCCAGCTGATGCGGGAAGTGGCCACCAAGACCAACGACGTGGCCGGAGACGGCACCACCACAGCCACCATTTTGGCCCAGAGCATGGTGCAGGAGGGGTTGAAGAATATTTCGGCAGGAGCCAACCCTGTAGCTTTGCGGCGCGGCATCGAGAAGACCACTGCCTACCTGGTGGAGCAAATTGCCGCTCAAGCTAAGCCTGTGGAAGGCCGCAAGAACATCGCCGAGGTAGCTACCATCTCTGCCGGCAACGACCCGGAAGTGGGGGAGATGATCGCCAGGGCCATGGATGCCGTGGGGCGAGATGGGGTGATTACGGTCGAAGAGTCCAAGTCCTTGGAAACCCAATTGGAAGTTGTCGAAGGGATGCAGTTCGACCGCGGCTACATTTCCCCCTATTTCGTCACCGATACGGAGCGGATGGTGGCCGAATACGAAAATGCCTATCTGCTCATCACCAGTAATAAGCTCTCCAATCTTCAGGATCTGGTGCCTGTTCTGGAGCGGGTAGCGCGAGAGGGACGGCCGCTGCTGGTGATTGCCGAGGATGTGGAGGGAGAAGCCCTGGCCACTTTGGTGGTCAACAAGCTGCGGGGGGTGTTGAACGCGGTGGCGGTGAAGGCGCCGGCTTTTGGGGATCGGCGCAAGGCCATGTTGGAGGACATTGCCATCCTCACCGGTGGGCAGCTCATCTCCGAGGATATCGGCATCAAGCTGGAGAACGTCACCCTGGACATGATGGGGGTGGCCCGCAAGATTACCGTTACCAAAGACAAGACCACCATTGTGACCGACGGCAGCACCAAGGCGGCGGTGGAGAAACGGGTGGCCCAGATCCGCAAGCAACTGGAGACCACCGATTCCGAGTACGACCGCGAGAAACTGCAGGAGCGGATCGCCAAGCTGGCCGGTGGGGTGGCGGTGATCAAGGTGGGAGCTGCCACTGAAACGGAGCTTAAAGACCGCAAGCTGCGCATTGAAGATGCCCTCAACGCCACGCGGGCGGCAGTGGAGGAAGGGATCGTCCCCGGTGGCGGGGCAACGTTGCTGCATCTTTCCAAAGGGATCCCGGCCTTCAAGGCCAACTTGAACGCAGAAGAGCAGGTGGGGGCGGACATTGTCTGCCGGGCTTTGCAGGCGCCGCTCTATCAGATTGCCCACAACGCTGGCCTGGAGGGGTCGGTGGTGGTGGAAAAGGTTCTGGAGAAGGAGATGCCCTTTGGCTTTGATGCCCTGACGGGCACCTATGTGGACATGTTTGCTCAGGGGATCGTGGATCCGGCCAAGGTCGTACGCTCGGCGCTGCAGAATGCCGCTTCCATCGCCGCCATGTACCTCACCACCGAAGCCATTGTGGTGGAAAAGCCCGAACCCAAGACGAAAACAGGAGCGAGCCGCTCCGGCGGTGCGGGGATGATGTAACTCCCCTAAACCATGCCCTTGTGGCCTAGGCCCCTATTCAGGGGCTTTCTCCCGTCTCCGGTCGCAGCAGGGGGAAGGCGATGACATCGCGGATGCTGGCAGCGTCGCACAGCAGCATCGCCAGACGGTCGATGCCGATGCCCAGGCCACCGGTGGGGGGAAGGCCGTACTCCAGGGCAGTGAGGAAGTCTTCGTCCAAAAAGTGGGCCTCTTCGTCTCCGGCTGCCTTCAGGGCCGCCTGGGCCTCCAGCCGCTGCCGCTGATCCACCGGGTCGGTCAGCTCCGAGTAGGCGTTGGCCGTCTCCCGCCCGACGATAAACAGCTCGAAGCGCTCCGCCAACCCCGGCTTGCTGCGGTGGGGCTTGGTGAGCGGACACACCTCCAGGGGATAGTCGAGAACAAAGGTCGGCTGGCGCAGGCGGCTCTCGCAGCAGTGCTCGAAGGCTTTGACCAACAGCTTGCCAGGGGAGTCGTGGGGGGAGAGATCGGGGATCCCCTGCTGGGCCAGGGCGGGCAAGAGCTCGGCGGTGGATCCCTTTTCCACGTCGATGAAGATGCCGGTGGCCTCCTCCACCAACTCCTGGATCGTTACCCGCCGCCAGGGTGGGGTGAGGTCAATGGTCTCCCCTTGGTAAGTAATTTGCAGGGATCCCCGCACTGCCAGGGCGGCGTTGCAGACCAGGGCTTCGGTCAGCTCCATCATCGTGTGGTAGTCGGCAAAGGCTTGGTAGGCCTCCAGCGAGGTAAACTCCGGGTTGTGGCGGGTGGAGATGCCCTCGTTGCGAAAGACTCGCCCAATTTCGTACACCCGCTCGATCCCGCCCACCACCAGCCGCTTCAGGTGCAGCTCGGTGGCAATGCGCAAGTAGAGATCTAGATCCAGGGCGTTGTGGTGGGTGATGAAGGGACGCGCCTCCGCCCCGCCGGGGATCACCTGCAGCACCGGCGTCTCGATCTCCACAAAGCCCCGCTCCTCCAGGGTCTGCCGCAGGGAGCGGACGATCTTGGCCCGGTCGAGCAAGGTTTGCTTGACCTCGGGGTTGACGATGAGGTCAACGTAGCGCTGGCGGTAGCGTTTCTCCACATCCCGTAGGCCGTGCCACTTATCGGGCAGGGGCAGCAGGGCCTTGGTCAGCACCTGGTACTCGTCCACCCGCACCGACAGCTCCCCTTTCTCGGTGCGCTTGAGACAGCCCTTGGCCCCCAGCCAATCGCCCACGTCAAGCAGCTTGTCCAGGTTCTTGAAGGCCAGCTCCCCCATGTGCTGCGTCAGCCGTTGCTTTTCCAGGTAGAGCTGGATGGTGCCAGAGCGATCCTGCAGGGTAAAGAAGGCCAGTTTGCCCATGACCCGCCGCGCCCGGATCCGCCCGGCCACCGCCACCTGCACATCCTCCCGCTCGGCGCCGGGCTCGAGATCGGCAAATTGCGCCTGCAACTCGGCAGCCAAGTGGGTAACCGGGAAAGAATAGGCGTAGGGCAGGATCCCTTGCTCCTGCAGGTGGCGGGCCTTTTCCAGGCGGGCGGCCCGTTGGGCAGCTTCGCTGCTGCTGGGGAGAGTGGACATAGGGGTAAAAGGGATAGAGGATTTCAGGGACGGACGGGATCCTTTTTTACGCTTCCGGCGGCGCGATCCCGTGGGAACGCAGCAGCTCCAAAAGTCTTTCGGCCCGTTGGCGTTCTCTTTCAGCCCGTTGGCGTTCTCTCTCGGCCCGCTGCTGCTCTAGGGCGGCCTTTTCGTCGCCGGTGGGTAAAACTTGGCCCTCTCGGTCACACCAGCGCAGCCATTCCGTGTTGACGCCCTCGAAGGATCCCTGCCAGAGGGTCAAGCCCAGGCCAATCTCCTCCAGCCAGGTGGAATCGAAGGGAACCAACTCTCCCCCCCGCCGCTGAAAAAGAACCAGTGGGGATCCCTGCAGCTCCCGCAGTTGCCGCAAAGGATCGTAAACCCCGTAGTAGCCCACGCCGGCGCGGGCGTAGTCCCTGAGTTTGCGGCCCAGCTCTTCTCCCTCGCGGTTGGAGACAATCTCAATGACCACGTCGGGAGGCTTGCCCATCTCCCAGACAAAGTAGGTGCGATCTTCCTTGCGCTCGAAGCTGGCGGGGGGAGCTACCTCCAGGCTGAGCATGACATCGGGCACGAGCGGCGGCTGCTTGAGGGCGTAGAACAGGCCGACGTTGGCCGTGGCCAGGAAGGGGATCGGCTCGCCGCTGTCTTTGGCTCTGGGCTGAAAGGAGGCGTAGAGGGCGCTCGTGAGCAAGCGCTGCAGCTTCTCCGAGTAGATGCTGTCCACAGGCTGGTCGTCCTCGATCACCAGGTCACTGATATCGGGTGGGGGCGGCGGTGGAAACTCCGCTGCCGGCGTCGAGGGCTTGAGGGGGCTAGAAGGTGCAGAAACCATGATGCCGGGATCCTTTGCAGGGCCGCTGCTAGCGACTGCTCGGTTGTTGGTCAATCGAGCCGATATCGAACCATCTCGAGGGTAGCAAAGGTTTTGGGGAAAAAGGCGACCAGAGAGCTTCTCCAATCCACACCAGAGATAGAAGCCCAACCCTGGGCCGAGGGCCTGCCTCCTGGAGCGGGGCAAGAGACAAAAAATCCTGCCCGACCTCCTCAGCTTTGGCCGGATCCCTTTTGGAAAGCAGCTAGCGCTCCGCCTGGGCGTTCAAGCTGGAGACGATCAGGTACACCACGAAAAGAAACAGGGCTACCAACGCCATAGGTCGATCCTTAGGTCAGTCTCTTGCGCCAGGGTCTGTAGGATAGTGTGCCCATCCGGGCCGGGATCCGGTTGCTGTTGTCGCACAAACCTTTACTCTATGACATTTTCCCGTAGCTTGGTTCTTGGCGGAGCTCGACCGCCCAACTGGGCAAGTTGGGGATCCCTTCTCACTGGCCAGGCTCGGAGCTGGGCAGAGCCACCAGCAGAGCTTCCAACACCCGCTGCACCCGGCTCAAGCGCAGGCCAGAGTCGGCCAAAACGGGGCTGTTGGGGATGATGGCGTGGCGGAACCCCAGCTTGGCGGCTTCCTTGAGGCGCTGCTCCAACTGCGCCACCGGGCGCACCTGTCCCCCCAGGCCCACCTCGCCGATCAAGACCGTAAAGGGATCCACCTGGCGATCTCGGAAGCTGGCGGCCACGGCCACCGCCACCCCCAAGTCGGCAGCTGGCTCGGCCACCTGGATGCCGCCGGCGGAGGCAATGTAGGCGTCGTATTTGGAAAGCGGGATCCCCACCCGTTTTTCCAGCACCGCCAAGATCTGCAAAAAGCGGTTGAGCTCGATGCCGGTGGCGGTGCGGCGGGGGGAGCTGTAGCTGGTGGGGCTGACCAGGGCCTGCACGTCCACCACCAAGGGGCGGGTGCCCTCACAGGCGACGATGGTGGCCGTTCCCGGCGTGGCCTGATCCCGGCTGCTCAAAAAAAGCTGCGAGGGATTGTCCACCTCCACCAAGCCAGAGGCGGTCATCTCGAAAACGCCGATTTCCTGGGCCGCCCCAAAGCGGTTTTTGACGGCGCGCAGCAGGCGGTGGCTCTGAAAGCGATCCCCCTCAAAGTACAAGACGGTGTCCACCAGGTGCTCCAGCACCTTGGGCCCGGCCAGGGATCCATCTTTGGTAACATGGCCAACGATGAGCAGGGCCACCCCCAGTTTTTTGGCCACTCGCATCAAGAGGCCGGCGCATTCCCGCACCTGGGAAACGGATCCCGGCGCCGAGCTGAGCTGCCCCCAGAAGATGGCCTGGATGCTGTCGATGATCGCCACCTGGGGCTGTAGGGCCTGGATCTCGGCCACAATGGCCTCCAGGTCGGTTTCCGCCAATAGGTAGAGCTGCTCGCTTTCTATCCCCAGCCGCAAGGACTCCGTCCCGCTAATGCGAGCGGCGCGCAGCTTGATCTGCTGGGCCGATTCCTCCCCCGACACGTACAAGATGGGCCCCCGCTTGGCGAGATGCGCAGCAGTCTGCAGCAGCAGGGTGCTCTTGCCAATGCCTGGATCGCCGCCGATCAACACCAGGGATCCCGGCACGATGCCACCTCCCAACACCCGGTCGAACTCGCCGGAGCCAGAGGAGAGGCGGGGGTGGCTCTCCGAGGAGACTTGGGAGAGGGGAAGGGCCGACAGGGGCATCCCGTTGCCGCGGCTGCGCTGGGGAACGAGCCGCTGCGGTGGCCCAGACTTAGAAGAGGGGGCGACGACCACCTCCGTCAGCGTGTTCCAGGCGCCACAGTTGTCGCAGCGGCCCAAAAACTTGGGGTAGCGCTCGCCGCACTGGCTGCACTCCCAGACGGTTTTGGCCTTGGCCATGAACAGGGATCCCGCCTCTTTCTTAGGATACAAGGACTCCGACCGGCTGCCGCTAGCTGTGGGGCAGGGGAACGGCGGGAATGGGCACCTCTGGCAAGGCCAGGGATCGGCACTGGGCGTGGTGGCGCAGCAGATGGTCACAGAGCACCAAAGCCACCATCGCCTCCACCATCGGCACCGCCCGCGGCAGCACGCAGGGATCGTGGCGCCCCCGCGCCGCCAAAACCGTCTCCTGCCCGTCGAGGGTGACGGTGCTTTGGGGCTGGCGAATGGTGGCGGTGGGCTTGAAGGCCACCCGCAGGACGATGTCTTCCCCGTTGCTGATGCCCCCCTGGATGCCGCCGGAGCGGTTGCTGCGGGTGCGCCAGCCGCTGGGGGTCATGTAGAACTCGTCGTTGTGCTGCTTGCCCGTCAGGTAGGTGCCGGCAAACCCCGAACCGATCTCAAACCCCTTGCTGGCCGGCAGCGACATCACCGCCTTGGCCAGGTCGGCCTCCAATTTGTCGAACACCGGGCAGCCCAGCCCGCGGGGCACATTGCGGGCCACACATTCCACCACTCCCCCGAGAGAATCTCCTTCCCGCGCCGCTGCTTCAATTTTTTCAATCATCGCCGCCGCCGCGGCTGGATCGGGGCAGCGGACGATGTTGGCTTCCACCTGCTCCGCCGTCACGGAGCTGGGATCCACCTGGGCCTCTACGTCTTGGACCCGCTGCACATAGGCCAGGATCTCTACCCCTGCTGCCAGGCGCAGGATCTTCTTGGCGATGGCCCCGGCGGCCACCCGGCCAATGGTCTCCCGCGCCGAGGCCCGCCCTCCCCCCTGCCAGTTGCGGATGCCGTACTTGGCCTGGTAGGTGGCATCGGCATGGGAAGGGCGGAAGGTGGTGGCCATCTCCTGGTAGTCCTGGGGGCGGGCGTCCTGGTTGCGCACCAGGATGTGGATGGGGGTGCCGAGGGTAAAGCCTTGGAAAACCCCGGAGAGGATCTGGCAGCGATCCGCCTCCTGGCGCGGCGTGGTGATGTGGCTCTGGCCGGGACGGCGCCGATCCAGCTCCGCCTGGATGTCGGCCTCGCTCAAGGGCAGCCGCGGCGGGCAGCCGTCCACCACCACCCCCACCGCCCCCCCGTGGGACTCGCCGTAGGTGGTGACGCAAAACAAGACGCCGAAGGAGTTGCCGTTGGCCATGGGATCCCTGAGCAAGAAGCTGCCCGCTCGCAGGCGGCTGGGAGAGACTGTCTTCTATTCTGCACCAGAAGGCTTGCGGACGACGCGGTGCAACTGACGGCAGCCGGCAATCCCCCGCAACACCAGGTGGGGATCCCAGCGCAGCTCTGCGTCAAGGGGCCGCAGGTGGGGGTAGAGTAGCTCGCCATCGCCGCCGGTTACTAGCAGCGGGCCTTGGGGAAAGCGGCGGCGCCAGTCGGCCAGAAAATCCCGCAAGCCGGCCAGCAGGGTATGAAGAATGCCGCTGCAGATGGCGGCCCCAGTGTTCCTGGCCCAGCGGGGGGGTATGGGAGCGCCGGGATCCCACTCCACTTTGGGCAGCCGGGCGGTGTGGTCGGCCAGCGCCTGCGCCTGCAACCCCAGGCCGGGCAGGATCGCTCCTCCCACCAGGGATCCCTCGGCGTCAGCTCCCGTCAGGGTCAAGGCGGTGCCGGCGTCGATGACCAAGCAGGGCCAGCCGTAGCGGATCCCGGCGGCCCACAGAGCCAGTGCCCGATCCAGCCCCAGCCCGGGATAGGGATCCCGCAGCGGCACCTGGGAGAGCTCAAGGCAATGCACCCAGGGGGATCGGGGCGGCAAAGGGGCAGAGCCAACGGCAGCTAGCCACAGCTCCGTCTCTTCTGGCCAGGATAGGGGTTGGTGGGCGGGAAACTGCTCCACCTTCACCAAGCTCTCGCCAGCAAACCAGCCCCAGCGCACGTGGGTGTTGCCCACCACGGCGGCCAGCCACCGCTCTGCCTCAGAACTCATGCAACAGCTCCGCCTCCACGCGAAACAGCTCCACCGGCTGATCGGCAGGGATCCCGGCCAATTGCTTGGCGGTGGAGAGCTGCCAGGCCGTCGTCAGAGCCTCTCCGGGCAGCAACACCGCCCCCCGTGTCCCCGCGCGAATGAACAGGCCCATGCGGGTGGGATCCACCTGCTCCAGAGAGGGGATGGGCACCACCCGTCGCACGATGGCCACCTGAATAGAAGCCGACTCCAGCTCGCCGGGTTGCAGGGGCCGATAGCGCCAGTCGCGAGTAACAGCCCCCACCGCCGCCCGGATGGTGGCCCTGGCCAGATCCTCGCCGCCGGGATCCAAGCTGCCCCAACAGCCGCGGGGCCGTCCCTCCCTGGTCACCGTAACAAAAACTCCCGCCGGGCGCCGCCAGTGGGGCGGGATCTCTTCTGGAGCAGGCAGCACCTGGCCAGTGGCGAAGTAGTGGGCGATGGCCTGCCGCGCCAGGGCCGGCAGCGTCTTGGGCAAGGGTTGCGGCTGGACGGGAGCAGGGATCCCCTCCGTCCCGCCGTTGCGGGGCAAGGCGCCTGCCGGGGAACTCGTGGCCGGGGACGGGATCCCGCCAACGCGCCCAGAAACCTCTGGCCGGGATCCGGCCAGCAGCCCTAGCCCTGCCCCCAGAAACAAGGCCAGCAGGCTGAGCGATCGAATGGCAAAGGTGGACACGAGCTGAGGATCTTGCCAACCCAACTCTAGGCTAGGCTATGCCCCCGCTTCTGCAAGTACTTGAAAACGGTGTTCAGATCCTTGTCGCCCCGCCCGGAGCAGTTGACCACCACCCGCTGCTGGGGGCCAAGCTGGGGGGCCAAAGTCTTCAGGTAGGCCAGGGCATGGGCCGTCTCCAAAGCCGGGATGATCCCCTCCAGGCGCGACAGCAGCAGCAGCGCCTCTACCGCCTCGTCGTCGGTAACGGCGTAGTACTCGGCTCGCCCAATTGCTTTTAAGTAGCTGTGCTCCGGCCCCACGCCGGGGTAATCCAAGCCGGCGCTGATGGAATGGGCCTCCTGCACCTGGCCTTCTTCATCTTGCAGCAGGTAGCTCATGGCCCCGTGCAAGACCCCAACGCGACCGCGGCTGAGGGTGGCGGCGTGGCGGGAGGTGTGTAAGCCCTCCCCGGCAGCCTCGATGCCGATAAGCCGCACTTGGGGATCCTGAACAAACTCGTTGAACAACCCCAGGGCATTGGAGCCGCCGCCCACACAGGCCAGCAGCACGTCCGGCAGGCCTCCCCATTTCTCCTGACACTGCTGTCGCGTCTCCTGGCCGATGACATCGTGAAAGGTCCGCACCAGCTTCGGGTAGGGGTGGGGTCCGGCCACCGTGCCGATGACGTAGTGGGTGGTCTCCACGTTGGTTACCCAGTCGCGGATGGCCTCGGAGAGGGCGTCTTTGAGGGTGGCTGTGCCTGATTCGACCCCCCTTACCTCAGCGCCCAGCAGGCGCATCCGCTGCACATTGGGGGCCTGCCGCTCCATGTCCACTGCCCCCATGTAGATGACGCATTCCAGCCCAAAGCGGGCACACACCGTTGCCGTGGCCACCCCATGTTGGCCGGCGCCGGTCTCGGCGATGATCCGCCGCTTGCCCATGCGCACCGCCAGCAGCACTTGGCCGAGGGCGTTGTTGATCTTGTGGGCGCCGGTGTGGTTGAGGTCTTCGCGCTTGAGGTAGATCTGGGGGCCGTCGTAGTGCTCGGTCAGCCGCTGGGCAAAGTAAAGGGGGCTGGGCCGACCGACAAAATCCCGCAACAAGCTGTGGAACTCGGCGCGAAACTCGGGATCCCGCCAATGCTGCTCAAAGGCTTCCTCCAGCTCCGTCAGGGCGCTCATCAGGGTTTCCGGCACAAAACGGCCCCCAAAGGGCCCAAACCGGCCCCGAGGATCCGGACGCACCTGCGGGTCAAGGGGATCCCAGGTGGCAGGGGCAGCAAGAGGAGTTGAGGTCATGGCAAATGGATTGGCGCGGGCTTGACAGCCGGCAATAGGAGACAAGTTTCCCTATTCTACAGAAGATGGAAACTCGGGAAGGCCACTGTCCAAGCTATCTTATTTGCCGCCCTGGATGGTGGGATCCCGCCGAAATCACCTTTGAACAGGGGGCTTCCAAGGATTTTTACGATCAGGCCGTCCGATTTTGGGGGCGGCCTTTATGGACAAGCATCTGCAAGAGTTGCTCCAGCAAGAAGATCAAAAGCGCAGGGACGAAGAGCTGCGCCGCACCTATGCCCTTTCTCAAAAGTCTCAGGGAGCGGCAGTCTTTTTGTCGTTATTGCTGGCTTTTGCGGCCTACATTTATACGCGGCGATGGAAAGCGCTAATGATCTTTTTGGGGTGGTGTATTTTTGTCGGCGTGTTGTTTAGCGATGAAGAAGGAGAAGTTTCTCTCCCTGGACTTTTTCTGGCCTCCACCTGGGCAGCGGTGGACAACTGCGCCGCCATCCAGCGAGCTAGAGAAAAAATTGAACTGCTACGCTCCGGGCAAAGCCCCGATAGCAACCGGCAGACTTAATCGACCTCAAATCAACAAGCTGGAAACCCTTCCTTACTCCCCTCTCCCTGTGGGAGAGGGGCTGGGGGTGAGGGATCCCTTTGCCAGCAGCAGGTTAGGACAAGGGAGCCTAGAATGGCCGCAGATCCGAGGAAACCAAAACCATGAAGTCTGCTGCTTGCCTAGCCTGTCTGCTCGCCGGTCTCCTTGGGGGGGAAGGGATCCCGGCCCTGGCCTCACCCGCTCTTTTGGTGCTGGCCCAGTCCGGCTTTCAGCCCTACATCAATGTCCGCTTTGGCTATCGCCTCGACTATCCGGCTGATTTTGTCCCCCAAGGGGAATCCGACAGCGGCGACGGCCAGGTGTTCATCGGCAAAGAGGGGGCCGAGCTGCGCGTTTGGGGTGGGTACAATATTCTTCAAGCAACGCCCGCCAGCGCCCTGCAAGAGGAGCTGCAGCGCAGCCGGGAAAGCCGACGCCGGGTTACCTATCAAGTTGCCGGTCGGGATTTTTTCGTGGTCTCCGGCTACGAGCCAGACGGCCAGCGGATTTTTTACCTCAAAAAGCTCGTCAGCCCCTCTCTAGAGGCTGGCTTTGAATTGGTCTATCCGGCCAGCCGGCGCGAGCGCTACGACCGGGACGTGGAAGCCATAGCCCGCTCCCTGCGCTTTGTGGATCCCTGACCCAGGCCCAAGTTGGGGCATGATCGTAGGGATCCCTGGCAAAACCCCATGGCCGAGAGACCGCTGGACAGTTGGCTGCGGGAACGGATGCAAGCCGTTGGCCTCTCCTCTTGGCAGGCTCTGCAAGCCCGGGCGGGGCTCAGCCGCCGCGCCCTCGATCAGGTGCGCCAAGGGCAGTGGGGATCCCTGCGCCTGGAGCAACTGCAGAAGCTGGCTGCCGCTTTAGAGTGGGAGTTGGGATCCCTGCTTGGCGGTGGCGACCCTAGTCCAAGGGGCTCGAACACTGCAGAAGCGATCTTTTCCCTGCTGCAGCCGCTGCTGACCAGCTACCCCACCGTCCGCGAGATTGCCCGGCGCAAGCCCGATTGGCCGGCCCAAAACGTGACGGCCCTCTTCCGGTCGCTGGATGCCCTGCTGCAGCAGTGGGGGTATGAAGCCATCGGCAGCCCTCTTGAGTCCGTCCCCTTCGACCCGCAACTGCACCAGCCGGATCAGCCGGACATTCGGCCAGGGGATCCCGTCTACATCCGCTTTGTCGGCTACCGCCGGAAAGACTACATCCTCTGCCCGGCCAAAGTCAGCCGCTCGCTGCCCGGAGGATTGAGCTGATGGCACCTGTCCCCAAAGCAACGCTGGCTATCGATTTCGGCACCAGCAATACTGTGGTGGCAGTTTGGGATCCCGTCCAAGAAGCGCCCCGCCTGCTCAGCTTTCCCGGCCTTTCCCGCCCGGGCTACTCGGCCATTCCCAGCCTGGTCTATGTCAAGGGAAAAGGCCAGCTCTTGGTGGGGGAAACGGTGCGGGCCGGGCGTTGGGGGGCAGTGGAGCCGCAGCGGCTGTTTCAGGGCTTCAAGCGGGATCTGGTGGCGGAGTTTGTCCCCCCACCGCGGATTCTCGATGGGGAGCGCTACGACGCCGAGAGGGTGGCTCAGGCTTTTTTGCAGGCGGTGATGGAAGCCGTCCAGCAAGAATACCTGCAGCCGCAACAGGTGGTGTTTACCGCTCCCGTCGGCTCCTTTGAGCGCTACTTGAACTGGCTGCGGAGGGTGGCCGGGGATCCCGTTCAAATTGTGGACGAGGCCACTGCCGCTGCCCTGGGCTATGCGGTCGGCCAGCCGGGATCCGTGGTGCTGGTGGTGGATTTCGGCGGCGGCACCCTGGATCTCAGCCTGGTGCGCACCCTTGCCCCCCAGCCGGGCAACCCCGTCCTCAAGGCAGAGGTGATCGCCAAGGCCGACGCCTACGTGGGCGGGGTGGATATCGACATCTGGATAGCCGAATACCTGCTGGGGCAACTGGGGCTGAGCCGGCAGCAGCTGGGGGCCCTGAGCTGGATGACGCTTTTGGAACAGGCAGAACAGCTCAAGATCGCCCTTTCTGCCCAGCCGGAGGCTGTGGGCAGTTGGTTCGACGACGAGACTCTAACTGCCTATGAGCTGCGCTTGAATCGGCAGGCGCTGGAGGAGATTTTAGAAACCCACCAGCTCCTCGACCAGATCCGCCAGTGCCTAGACGAGGTGCTGCTCAGCGCCCAGGCAAGGGGAGTGGGCAAAAGCCAAATTGAGCAGGTGCTCCTGGTGGGAGGCAGCTCCCAACTGCCGGCAGTCCAAGAGCTGCTCCGCTCCTACTTCGGCAAAAAGAAAGTCCGCTGCGAGCGCCCCTTCGACGCCGTGGCCCTGGGCGCTCTGCAGGTGGGCCGCCAGGTCAAGCTCGAGGATCGCCTGCACCACAGCTACGCCATCCGCCTCTGGGATCCCTGGCAAAAAAGTTACATCTACTATCCCCTCTTCGAGCGGGGCAGCCCCTACCCTTGCCGACGCTCCGAGCCCTTGATCTTGCAGGTGGCCAACGATGGCCAGACCGAAATTCGACTCGATGTGGGGGAAGTGGCCCAGGTGGCCCAGGCCGAGGTGGTCTATGACGAGCTGGGGCGCATGAGCAGCCGCCAACTTACCCGACAAACCGATTTTCGATCCCTGGGTGCTGAGCCAGCTTGTCTGGCCCGCCTGCAGCCCCCAGGTCGGGCAGGAGAAGATCGCCTCAAGGTGGAATTTGCCGTCGATGCCTCGCGGCGGCTGTTGGCCACTATCTTCGACTTGCAAACCCAGCAGCTTTTGGTAGAAGCCCAGCCCGTAGCCACCCTGAGTTAGAGAAAGGCACTCAGCTTCTTTATCGCGCCAAAACCCAAACAGTGCCGCCTGGCCCTTCTCCCCCCTGGGAGAGGGGCTGGGGGTAGTCGCAATGGCAGCGTGGAGCGCTTGGGCGGATCCCTTGTTGAACAATCGCCTATTTTGCTGTAAAGCGCGGGGGAAAAGTCTTAAGCTCATCCAGAATGACTGTATATCCCCTGCAGTGGCTTTGTAATGACTTGACAGATATAGTCATTTCAAATAGATGCAACGTTTCTCTACGTCGTTATTGCTACGCAACGCTGTCGCGAAGGCGCCGGCAGCGCGAAGCACTATCTCTAGCTCCCCTCTCCCCCTGGGAGAGGGGCTGGGGGTGAGGGCCGACTCCCCTGAGCTCAATCTCTCAAGAATTAGAAACGACTGGCCCTACTGCTGACAGGTAAACTAGCTTCCCGTCGTAGAACAGCGCTGAGCCTTGGTCGCCTTGCTGCGAGTCTGCCCGGTACTCCTGACCTTCGCCCACAGTCGTTACCGCTTCCCAAGGCCATTGGGTTATGTTGGCCCAGTACTTGAGAACATCCTCAGAGGTGGCCTTGGCTCGTGAGGGGGCTGCTCGCAGGGCCTCGATGGCCAGACCGGCTACCAGGCGGGACCACAACCGGCTGCAAATCTGCGCCGTTCCGAAGAGATCCAGCGAGCGCACACGACCGTCTATAGCGATGGCTAGGCCAGTTGCTGATACATTTACGCTGAACACTGCTGAGCATTACTGCTCAGCGGTGAAGCGA
>NZ_JAOALE010000046.1:0-18253 GCF_047462575.1 Synechococcus sp. 'PEA 65AY6A-5F PE A' | reverse complement strand
TCTCTCCTTCCTCTTGAATACCTGTACCCTATTTTAAATTAAAAGGCTGTACCTGCGTTCCCTTAGTGCCGTGCAAGCTGCCGGGATCCCCTATCGAGTGTTGCAGCCTGCCGACCGGATCCCGGTGTCGCAGCGGTTGAGCCTACAGGCCATCCACACCAACCCCCTGGTGTTGACTTTAGAAACAGAGGGATCCCATTGGCTGCTGCTGGGCTCTGCCGGCACCCATGTGCAAGCCGAGCTAACCGGATCTCCGCTGATGCCGGCCCAGATCGACTGGCTGTGGTGGGACGGGGGATCCCTGATTTTGGATCTCCTGGAGCGCTTTCAGGTGCAGGCGGGCATCAGCTCTGGCTCTGTCGGCGAGACGGTGGTCACCTGGTTCCGGCAGAAACAACGACCTCTCTACGTAGCCGATCGTTCTGGAGCGGTGAGCTGGTCGCGACGGGGTGTGCAAACCCTGAGAGCGCAATTGGACTGAGCCGTGCTGTAGCCTGAAATACAGACTCGATGGGTTGCAGAAAGCAACAATCAATTGTTGTTTTCTCAATCCATCCAGAAGCCCAGAATGATGAAACGTCGCGATCTCTTGAAATACGGAGCAGCTTGTTCTGCCGCGCTTGCTCTGCCGGTGCAGCAGGTTCGTCGCGTAGAGGCGGCAACCTCCATGTCCTTTCAGTTTGATTGGAAGTTTAACGCCCAGTTCGCAGGCGTGTTTGTGGGGATCGATGCCGGTTTGTACGCAGAGAAGGGTATCGCACTTGAGCCTCGGCCCTGGTCGGATGGGGTTAATGTGGTTGCCGAGGTAGCTATGGGCAAGGCTGACTTTGCCTGTGCCGAACAGAATCTCATTCTTGCGGCTCAGGCTGATGGTGCCCCTGTCAAGGCGATTGCGACGATGTTTAAGGCCTCACCCTATGGCCTGATGACCACCCCGAACCAGTCACTTTCTAGCCTGGCCGATCTGCGAGGCAAGCGAGTTGGTGTACATCTGGATGGGCTGAAGATCATGGCGCTGGTCAAGGGGGTGAACGGCATCGAAGATATCGAGGTGGTGGAGATCCCCTACAGCAACAAGTACGAACGTGTTCTATCGGGTGAGTTTGCCGCTGTACAGTGCTACGTGATCGACGAGCCCATTGGGGTTGCGAAGCAGTTCGGCGTTGAACCAAAGGTTCTCAAACTTTCGGATCACGGCCTCCTCTCGACAGCACAGACCATCGTAGCCTCGGAGGCGACGCTGGCCGATAAACCTGAGCTTGTTCGTGCCGCTATGGCAGCAACTTTCGAGGGTTGGAAACGGGCTCTAGCCGATAAACCCAAGACGGCAGCCATGATCGTAGAAAAGTTTGTCCCTGAGGGATCCCCCTACAAGGATGTTGCCTATCAAACCCGTACTCTTGAGCTTCTCGAGCCCTATGTCACTGCAGGGGGCCGGTTGGGCGAAATCGATCCCACTGTTTGGAAGAAAGCAGCGGAACTCATGATGGAATACGGAATCCTGGAGAGCTTGCCTGATCTGACCTCAACTCTGGCTCCTGGCTTCGTCAGCTAAACTCTTCCTTGGCAGATGTAGCCCAAAGTTCGGGTTCATAGTTAGTATAGGATTATACCAAATTGTGTGGCCAAGGTGTGGGTTTGGAGGGCCCCATTCGTAGGATCGTTGCCAGACCATTAGCCCTCAATCCGCTGCCTCAGCCGCAACACTTCTTTCCGCCAAGGCTTCCACCTCGTCACGGCGATACAGATAGGCTCCGCTGCGGCTAGCGCGTGCCATTAGCCCCGCAGTTTCCATCTGTGCACGGGCTTCGCGAGTAGAACAGCCCAAGATTTGTGCTGCTTCGCTAACTGGGATCCACTGCCGCCCAAAACGGGCCAATATTTGTTCTTCCGGTTCACAATACACCTGCTGCAATAGCCGCTCTGCCAGCAGCCAACAGGCCAAGGCATCGGCTGCGGCTCGGTGGGAGTATTTTCCCCCCGCCACCAGCGGCCCACCCAACTGCAACTGAAAATGTTCCACCAAAGCGGGCAAACTGCGGGAGGGCAAATCCGGCAATAACAGCCGTGCCAACTGTAGGGTGCAGAACTGATCTGGTTTCGGTCGGACAAATGGGATCCCTAGCCGCCCGTATTCCATTTGCAAAAAGCCGTAGTCGAAGGCGAGATTGTGGGCCGTCAGCGTTCCTGACTCCAGATCGGCTTGAATTTCTGGCCAAATTACCGCCGGGTCAGATCCCTGGGCCACCATCTCGGGCGTAATGCCTGTCAATCGCACAATTGAGGGGGGGATGGGAATGTCGGGATCCAACAACCAAGCTCTGTGGTCGAGAATACCTTGCTCTAGACTGGCCTTGAGCAGTGAAATTTCGATGACCCGTTGCCCAGGCACACAGGATCCCGTGGTTTCCACGTCCACAACCGTCAGGGTCTGGTGACGCAAGCGACGATAATACTGCAAAAGTTCCCGAGAGCGCACAACCGGATGGAGACAAAGACCAACCCCATCTTCGCCCGCAACAGGGATTCTTATACCCCTACACCTGCAGCGGTTCCCTGAGACAAGCGGGCAGTTGCCAGCACATCTCCAGCCAGTTTTTTAGCTCTTCCGGTTGGCCCATGAGGCTCATTTCCACCAGCAGAATGGCGGCTCGGTCGGCGGCTCCTTTGGATCCCAGACGAATTAGGGCAGACAGGCTTTCTTCCCGCCAGCAGACGGATACCCCCTGCCGGATCAAGGCCCGGGCGGCAACGGGGATGCACGAGAGTGGCACTTGGATGTCTCGCCGCTCGTAGTCGACAGTAGGTAGCATGAACGGCAACCCAAATCTTTATTATGTCTTAATCTTCTTCCCTTTTCGCTTGTCTGTCACGGGTCTTTGCAAAGTATGAAGTAATCTTTTGTAAACTTTGTAGAGTTCTCGACATCGTTGAGAACAGTGGGCGAGCAAGCGCGGGATCTCTCGCGGGATCCCTGGAGAAAACTTAAAAGATAGCGGCGATTTCTCGGCCTCATTTCCCCACAGCCGCGAGAATGGCTGCATGCGCAGGAGATGGGGAGATGCGAGCAGAAGGTTGGGAGAGGCGAGTTGGTCGCTGGTTGCCCAAGGCCACCCTTGCCGGAGCCGTATTGATCCTAGTGGCGATGGGCAGGCCGCTGCGACTGGTGGGCAATGGAGAAAATATGGTGGTGTTCACCTGGGGAGGGGGGGTGAGCCCGATGGCTTTGCAGCCTGGTCTCCATTGGGTGCCGCCCTTTGTCTCTCGCACAGTCATCTTTGATGTGAAAACCCAAGCTCTGACCTGGAAAGACAACGACCCAAACGCCTACGCACCGCGGCTGGTGGCCCTTTCTCAGGATGGGCAGCAGATTGCGGCTGAAGCGACGCTGCAATTTCGCATTGTGGATCCTCCCAAGGTCTATACCCAACTGGGAGAGAACTACTTGGATCGCATTGCCCCCATTGTCCGGTCGGTCATCTTGAACGAGACCAGCGGCTTTTCCGCCCAAGCTCTCTATTCCACCGAGCGCCCGCTGCTTCAAGGACAAATTCGCGAACGAGTGGCCCTTTTGCTGAAGGAATACGGCATCGAAGTTTTGGACTTTCTGCTGCGGGATGTGGATTTCGATCCCGATTTTGTAGCCGCTATTGAAGCAAAGACCATCGCCGAAAACCAACTGGCGCAAAAGCAATTTGAGATCGAGCAGGCCCGCCAAGATGCCCGCGCCATCATTTCTCAAGCGGAGGCAGAAGCCGGTCAATTGAGAGCCAAAGCACAGGCCCTCACCCAAAATCCGCAGTACCTAGAGGTGGTCAAAGCCGCGGTACTGGGATCCCGCCTGGAAACTCTGGTTACCAAATAGCAACCAGCACTTTTTCATCCTCTTTCCACGAGGAGCCGCCATGTATCCAACAGGAGAAGCACCCCAAAGCAGAGTGGGTTGGTTAACCGTAGGAGGGATCGCCGTCTTGGCGGCCCTGGGAGTGCTCCGCGCTTGCCTGTACGTCACTTTGCCCGGACATGCCACTGTAGTGTTCAATACCTTTTCCGGGCTGCAAAAGGGGCGGGTAGAATTGCCGGGGGTCATCTTCCGGATTCCAGGGATCGAAACGCCGATCACCTACACCGTGCTCACCCGCGTTTGGGAGTTTACCAATGACCCCAACTCGGCCAACGCCATCAGCAATGCCATCACGGTCAACACCGCCGACGGGCAGGCTTTTGCCATCGATGTGGCCATTGCCCTCAAGCCCAACCTCGCCACTTTGGACGAGCTGCACGCCACCATCGGCGAGAACTATCTTTCGACAGTGGTGGTGCCGGTGGTGCGCTCCAAGATCCGCGATATCTCCGCCTCTTTCGATTCCGAGGATTTCTACCGCAAAAGCCAGCGCACGGCCATCGAACAACGGGCCCTGGACTTGATCCGCCAAGAGATGCCCACCGTCAACCGCGATGGCCAAACCCTGCCTCTGGTGCAGGTGGAGGGCCTGTTTCTGGGCAACCCCGATTTCCCACAAGCCTTAAGAGACTCGATTGAACGCAAACAGGTGGCCTCGATTACAGCACAAACGGCGGCAGTGCGGGCGCAAATTCAGGAAAAAGAGACCGAGCGGCTGCTGATCTTGGCGGCGGCCAACCAGCGGGCCATTGAGCTGAAAGGACAAGCGGCAGCGCAGAACGCACAACTGGCGGATCTGTTGTTTTACGAAAAACTCCAGGAGCGCATCCAAAACCCGACGGACTCGCTGCCCCCTCTGCGCATCATCCGCGTCGAGGGGGATGCCACCGTGTTCCTCAACGTGGATCCCCGGCAGGCAGCCCTGCAACAGGCCCGATAGTCAAGCCTGGCCACGCCGTCGGAGCTGCCAGGGCAGGGTGGAACGGTCGGCAGCTTGCTGCGCCTGGGCCACGACGATCACCCCGGCCACCGGGATCCCGGCAGCGACCAAGACCTGCTGCGCCGCTTGGACGGTGGAGCCGGTGGTGTAGATGTCATCCACCAGTAGCACCGGCGTGGCGGGAGCGCGCTTGAGAGCAAAGGCGCCTGCCAAGTTCTGCTGGCGTTGCAGGGGGTTGAGCTCATGTTGGGCCGCTGTGGCCCGCACCCGCACCAGAGCGTCAGGTAAATGTCTTAGACCCGTCCGCTCGCAAAAAGCTTGGCTGATCAAAGCCGCCTGGTTGTAGCCCCGCTGCCGCAGCCGCTCCGCATGCAGAGGGATGGGCACCACCGTATAGTCGTGGCGAGACAGCAGGTCATGGCTTCCCTGGGATCCCGAACGCTTCTGTCGGCTCTCCAGCCAGCGGGATCCCAGCCATTCCCCCAAAACCGCGCCAATGCGCCGCTGTCCTTCATATTTCAGGCAATAGATGGCCCGGCGCAGCGCTCCCCGGTGGATCCCCCAAGCATAAAGCGGCCAAGGCGAAGTGGTGACCGGCCAAGAGTCGAGCCGCTCCGCCTGCAGCCGCCTTTGACAGTCTGGACAAAACACAGCCTTAGCCGGGCGCTGGCAGAGCGGACAAGGGAGCAAAATCCACCAATCCATCCAGCCCATCGCCTTTCGCGAGTTCCTTCTGGTGTGCAGAAGCTCCTCTAGGCTAGCTGAGGGGAACAAGGATGCTGAAATTCTCACTCAGCCAAGCCACCAGCCCAGAAGCTGATCCCTTAAGTTGACGCCGGGATCCCGCCTTGCTAGGATTTACTACTGCCGGATAATTGAGTAGCGATCTTCTCAGCCAACCCATGCCCACCATTCAGCAACTCATTCGCGAAGAGCGCAAGGCTGCTGTTCGCAAGACCAAGGCCCCTGCCCTGAAAGGATGTCCTCAGCGGCGGGGAGTTTGCACCCGAGTGTACACGACAACGCCCAAGAAGCCCAACTCAGCTTTGCGGAAGGTGGCGCGGGTTCGCCTCACCTCTGGCTTTGAAGTTACTGCTTACATCCCCGGCATTGGCCACAACCTACAAGAGCACTCGGTGGTCATGATTCGCGGCGGAAGGGTCAAGGACTTGCCCGGCGTGCGCTATCACATTATTCGGGGCACGCTCGACGCCGCAGGAGTGAAAGACCGCAAGCAAGGCCGCTCCAAATACGGGGCAAAACGGCCTAAGCCCGGCCAAGCCCCAGCCGCCGCTGGCAAGAAGAAATAGTTTCCCTCTGGACGTCATCCTGCCTTCAAGTTCTACAGCTCCTATGTCTCGCCGCAACCGTGCTCCTCGCCGTGACGTGCCTCCAGATCCCAAGTACGGGAGCCGTTTGGTTACCATGCTGATCCACAAGTTGATGATGAGGGGCAAGGCTTCTCTTGCCGCCAGGATCCTCTACGACGCTCTAGAGATTGTGCGAGAGCGCACCGGCCAGGATCCGCTGCCCGTACTGGAAAATGCCGTTCGCAACGCCACCCCCTTGGTGGAGGTGAAAGCGCGGCGGGTGGGCGGCGCCACCTATCAGGTGCCTGTGGAGGTCAGAGCGGAGCGAGGAACCTCATTGGCGCTGCGCTGGCTAGTCACCTTTTCCCGCACCCGTCCAGGCCGCACTATGTCTGCCAAGTTAGCCAATGAGATTATAGATGCGGCCAACGAAACCGGCAACGCCATCCGCCGGCGAGAGGAAGTCCATCGCATGGCCGAAGCCAACAAAGCCTTTGCCCACTACCGCTACTGAACCCCGCTGGCCGAGCAAAGGAGGATGTTGTTGGGATCCCTTCCCATTTGCCGAGAGCTGGGCTGGATCTGGAGGAGAAGGGGCAAAAAAGACTAGAATTGTAAAGGTTTTTTTAGTTTGCCCGAGTCGCAGGGCGACGAGGATTGGGAGGTTAACGTGGCACGCACAGTTCCCCTGGAACGAGTTCGAAATATTGGTATCGCGGCCCACATCGATGCTGGCAAGACCACGACCACAGAACGGATCCTCTTCTATTCCGGTCTGGTGCATAAGCTTGGCGAGGTTCACGAGGGAACCACGGTAACCGACTGGATGGCTCAGGAACGGGAGCGGGGCATCACCATCACGGCCGCGGCCATCACTACCCGTTGGACCAAGCGGGATCCGAAAAACCCCTCCCAACCTCTCGCCGGCGCGCCGGAATACACCATCAACATCATCGACACGCCAGGGCACGTGGACTTCACCATCGAGGTGGAGCGCTCGATGCGGGTGCTGGACGGGGTGATCGCCGTCTTCGACTCGGTAGGGGGCGTGCAGCCGCAGTCGGAAACCGTCTGGCGGCAGGCCAATCGTTACAATGTGCCCCGCATTGCCTTTGTCAACAAAATGGATCGCATGGGGGCCAATTTCCTCAAGGTTTATAACCAGATCCGGGAGCGCCTCAAAGCCAACGCCGTGCCGATCCAACTGCCCATCGGGGCGGAAGACGAGTTCCGCGGCATCGTCGATCTGGTGCGCTTGCAGGCCAATATCTACATGGATGAGATCGGCAAGGACATTCGCCCTGCCCCCATCCCGGAGGAGATGAAGGATCTGGTGGCGGAATACCGGGCCAAGCTGGTGGAAGCAGTGGCCGAGACCGACGAGGCCCTGATGGAGAAGTACTTTGCCGAGGAGGATCTGAGCGAAGCCGACCTAATGGCTGGTCTGCGCAAAGGCACCATCAGCGGCCAAATTGTGCCCATGCTGTGCGGCTCTGCCTTCAAGAACAAGGGTGTGCAGATGCTGCTGGACGCGGTGGTGGACTACCTTCCCTCTCCCATCGATATTCCCGCCATCAAGGGGGTATTGCCGGATGGGTCGGAGGTGTCGCGCAAAGCCAGCGACGATGAGCCCTTCTCCGCCCTGGCCTTCAAGCTGATGAGCGACAAGTACGGAGACCTCACCTTTATCCGCGTTTACTCTGGGGTGCTAACCAAGGGCACCTATGTGCTCAACTCCACCAAGAACAAAAAGGAGCGCATCTCCCGCCTAGTGGTGCTCAAGGCGGACGAGCGTCTGGATGTAGATGAGCTGCGGGCAGGCGATCTGGGGGCTGTGTTGGGCCTGAAAGATACCACCACTGGGGACACCCTCTGCGACGAAAACGCGCCGGTGATCCTGGAGTCCCTATATATCCCCGAGCCGGTAATCTCGGTGGCTGTCGAGCCCAAGACCAAAGCCGATATCGACAAACTCTCCAAAGCGCTGCAGGCCCTGGCCAAGGAGGATCCCACCTTCCGCGTCTCGGTGGATCCGGAGACCAACCAAACCATCATCTCCGGCATGGGCGAGCTCCACCTGGAGATTCTGGTGGATCGCATGCTGCGGGAGTTCAACGTAGAAGCCAACGTGGGCAACCCCCAAGTGGCCTACCGCGAAACCATCCGCAAGCCAGTTAGCCGCGTGGAAGGGAAGTTCATCCGCCAGACTGGCGGCCGCGGCCAGTACGGCCATGTGGTCATCGACCTGGAGCCGGCAGAGCCGGGCACGGGGTTCGAGTTTGTCTCCAAAATTGTGGGTGGTGTCATCCCCAAAGAGTACATTCCGCCTGCCGAGCAAGGGATCCGCGAAGCCTGCGAGTCCGGCGTCTTGGCTGGCTATCCTTTGATCGATATTCGCGTCACGCTGGTGGACGGCTCCTACCACGAGGTGGACTCCAGCGAAATGGCTTTCAAGATCGCCGGCTCGATGGCGTTGAAGGAGGCTGCTCGCAGAGCCAACCCCGTCCTGCTGGAGCCGATGATGAAGGTGGAGGTGGAAGTTCCCGAAGCCTTCGTCGGGGATGTTATCGGAGACATCAACGCCCGTCGCGGCCAGATGGAGGGGATGAGTACAGAGGGCGGCATCTCCAAGGTCAATGCCAAGGTTCCCTTGGCGGAGATGTTTGGATATGCCACCGACATCCGCTCCAAAACCCAAGGGCGGGGCATCTTTACGATGGAGTTCAGCCACTACGAGGAAGTTCCTCGCAGTATTGCCGAAGCCATCATTGCCAAAAGCAAAGGAAGTGGAGTAACCAACTGAAATCAAAAGGAAGTGATGATTCATGGCACGCGCTAAGTTTGAACGTACCAAACCGCACGTCAACGTTGGCACCATTGGCCACGTCGACCACGGCAAGACGACGTTGACCGCCGCCATTACTATGACCCTGGCTGCTCTGGGTCAGGCCACAGCCAAGCGCTATGACGAGATCGACGCGGCGCCAGAGGAGAGAGCCCGCGGTATCACTATCAACACTGCCCACGTGGAGTACCAGACGGAGAAGCGTCACTACGCCCACGTGGACTGCCCCGGCCACGCCGACTACGTGAAAAACATGATCACGGGCGCGGCCCAGATGGATGGGGCCATCCTGGTGGTCTCGGCGGCCGATGGGCCGATGCCGCAGACGCGGGAGCACATCCTGTTGGCCCGTCAGGTGGGGGTACCCAGCTTGGTGGTCTTCCTCAACAAGGTGGACATGGTGGACGACGAGGAGCTGCTGGAGCTGGTGGAGCTGGAGATACGGGAGCTCCTCTCCAAGTACGACTTCCCCGGCGACGAAATCCCCATCATCAGAGGATCCGCTCTCAAGGCTCTGGAAAGGATGCAGGCCAACCCCAAAACCCAGCGGGGTGAGGATCCCTGGGTGGACAAGATCTACGAGCTGATGGATGCGGTAGACTCCTACATTCCAACGCCGGAGCGGGATGTGGACAAGCCCTTCCTGATGGCAGTGGAAGATGTCTTCTCGATCACCGGTCGCGGCACGGTGGCGACGGGCCGGATCGAGCGGGGCCGCATCAAAGTTGGCGAAACCGTGGAGCTGGTGGGATTGCGAGAAACCCGTTCCACCACCGTTACCGGTCTAGAGATGTTCCAGAAGACGCTGGACGAGGGGATTGCCGGCGACAACGTGGGTGTGTTGTTGCGGGGTATTCAGAAAAACGAGGTGGAGCGGGGCATGGTGCTGGCCAAGCCCAAGACCATCACTCCTCACACCCAGTTCGAGTCGGAGGTTTACGTCCTCAAGAAGGAAGAGGGCGGACGTCACACCCCCTTCTTTGCCGGCTATCGTCCTCAGTTCTACGTGCGTACCACCGACGTCACCGGCACCATCACTTCCTTCACGGCTGACGACGGCTCTAAGCCGGAGATGGTGATGCCCGGCGACCGCGTCAGGATGACGGTAGAGCTGATCCAGCCCATCGCCATCGAGCAAGGGATGCGCTTTGCCATTCGTGAGGGCGGTCGTACCGTAGGGGCCGGTGTGGTCTCTAAGATCCTGAAGTAAGCGGCTTTCTCTTGGCAGGGATTGGGCGCTGGTCACTCCAGGCAAGCTCGATCCCTGCCATTTTTTTGAGTACACCCTACCTTCTCTCCGACTATGGCTACCTTGACCCAACAGAAAATTCGTATCCGCCTAAAGGCCTACGACCATCGGCTACTGGATACTTCCTGCGACAAAATCGTGGACACGGCGCGCCGCACGGAGGCTGTGCCAGTTGGCCCGATCCCTTTGCCGACGCGGCGTCGCCTCTACTGTGTGCTGCGTTCCCCCCACACGGACAAGGATTCGCGGGAACATTTTGAAGTTCGCACCCACCGCCGCATTATCGACATCTACTCCCCCTCTTCCAAAACCATCGATGCTTTGATGAAGCTGGATCTGCCGGCAGGGGTGGACATCGAGGTGAAATTGTGAGGCTCCGCTCGGGGATCCGGCGCTAGGTTAGGCAAGGGGGCAGGTGGTGACCACAGCAGTCGAGCAAAAAAGACGAGAAGAGGGCGCCGCCATTGGGGAGGGGACGGCGGCTTCTGAGCCCATCCCGGTCTTGGTGGTGGGAGCCCTGGGCAAGATGGGGCGGGAGGTGGTGCGGGCGGTGGCCCAAACCCCCGACATGAAGTTGGTGGGGGCGGTGGCCCGTTCCCAGTTGGGCTCGGACATTGGCGAGGTGTTGGGCCTGGGATCCCTGGGAGTCGAGATTACCGACGACCTGGCGGGCCAGTTGCTGCGGCTGTCGCAGCGGAGCGCCCGAGGCGTCATGGTGGATTTCACCCATCCGCGCTCTGTGTATGAAAACGTCCGCTCGGCCATTGCGTTTGGGGTGCGGCCGGTGGTGGGGACGACGGGCCTGACGCCGGAGCAGGTGGAGCGGCTGAGGGATCTGGCGGATAAGTCCGGTGTGGGCTGTCTAATTGCGCCCAACTTTGCCATCGGCATGATCCTGCTGCAGCAGATGGCGCTGCAGGCGGCCCAATATTTCGATCACGTGGAGATTGTCGAGCTGCACCACAACCGCAAGGTCGATGCCCCCAGCGGCACGGCTCTGCAGACGGCGCAGCGGCTGGGACAACTGGGCAAAGCTTTTAACCCGCCTGAGGTGGAAGAAAAGGAGCTGATCCCCGGCTCGCGGGGAGGGATCCCCGGCCCCAACATCCCCATCCACAGCGTTCGCCTGCCGGGGCTTATTGCCCACCAGGAGGTGATCTTCGGCGGCATGGGGCAGACGTTGACCTTGAGACACGACATCACGGATCGGATGGCCTTCATGCCGGGAGTGATCCTGGGCATTCGCAAGGTGCTGCAGCTCAAGGGGCTGGTCTACGGCTTGGAGCAGGTGTTGAGCTAGCTGCTCAGGGGCGGGATCCCGGCCTCGTCCAGGATGTGCGGGATGAGGTGTTCGGCCTTGACGGCCATCAGGTGCACGCCGTGACAGATCTGGCGGGCCTGGCGCACCTGTTCGGCAGCAATGCGGATCCCTTCTTCGAGGGGATCGGGGGCATCGGCCAGCCGCTGGATAATGGCGTCCGGGATCTGCACCCCCGGCAAGTTGCGGTTGATGAAGAGGGCGTTTTTGGCGGATTTGAGCAGGAAGATGCCCGCCAGGATGGGCTTGCCGGCGGGGCGGCCCAGCTTGTCCATGAAGCGCTCCAGTTGCTCGAAGTCGGTCACCATCTGGCTTTGGAAAAACTGGGCTCCGTTCTCCAGCTTGCGGTGGAAGCGCCGCTCCAGGCCGGAAAAGCTGGGGGATTGCGGCTCTACGGCTGCCCCCGGGAACAGACAGGTGCCGCCGTCGGGGAGGGGCTTGCCGTTGCAGTCGAGGCCGTTGTTGAGGCGTTGGATAAGCTGCAGCAGACGCACCGATTCCAGGTCAAAGACTGGGCGGGCATCGGGGCAATCCCCCACCTGGATGGGATCCCCGGTGAGGGCCAGCACGTTGCGCAGGCCGAGCGCTGAGGCCCCCAACAGATCCCCCTGCAGAGCCAGGCGGTTGCGATCCCGGCAGGCCAGCTGCAGGATGGGTTCAACGCCCGCCTGCTGCAACAGCAGCGAGGCGGCCAGGGGGCTCATGCGGGCCATGGCGCGGTTGGAGTCCGTGATGTTGACGGCATGCACCCGGCCCTTGAGCTGCTGGGCCAGAGAGAGCAGGGTGCTGGTGTCGGATCCCTTGGGGGGGGTGATCTCAGCCGTGAGCAAAAATTCCCCCCGCTGGATGGCTTGGGCAAAGCGCGACGGTGGTGGGCAGGTCAGGGCCACAATTCTGGGAAGACCGAAAGAAAAAGCAGTGGGTTGGCCTATTATCCGCTGTTTTGGGAGGGTTTTTCCAGCCAAAGCGCTTTTCTCAGGGCTTGGGCGAAGGGGAAGAGCTGGGCGGAGGCTGCACCCGCATTTCTCCCAGCCAGAGGGGGGGATCCCCCTGGTGCAGACGCTGCTGCCAGTTTGTCGCCGCCGCGGGCGGGATCCCCTGCGGGCCCAGGGCCCAGCTCCAGCCAATCACCTGGAGCCACCGCCCGGCTTGCAAGCCTTCCAAAAAGGGCTGGGCAGCTTCTGCGTCGGGAGACGGCCCGCTGAGGATCAGGGGCAACTGGGGGTTAAAGGCCACAAGGCGACGGTACAACGCTTCAAAGGTCTCGGGATCCCCCTTCACCTCCAGGCTCAGCCAGTCCACCCCTGGCAAGGCGGCCCAGGCAGACGCTGCCTCGTTATCCGCTCCCTCCAGCTCTAAAACCCAGAGCAAATTGGCCTCAGAGCGCAGGGTTTGTATCAGGTGACGGTAGGCCCGTCGTTGCAGCTCTGTATCCCCGTCCCCGACAGCTACGGCCAGGATAATCGGGGTGGCAAAGCGCTGGATGCCCCGAGCCCAAGAGCGCAAGGTCTCATCCTGTTCGCCCGCAGCCAGGGAAGAGAGGTGGGCCGGCTGCAGCCGCAGGCGTAGGTAGGGAACGGAGCCGCTCTCCCGCAGGCGATTGGCCAGGGGCTGGGGAAAATCCTGGCGCGGATCCCAGAGGTGCTCCACCGCTGCCCAGGCGGGGGGCTGGCCAATGGCCTGGCGATAGGCCAGAAGCTGCTCCCAAGTTGGCATGCCCGACCAAGTGACCCCATGATACAGCCGGCTCGTGGGGGGAGGCAGCGGCCTGCCCCGCTGAAAAGGGGCAGAATCGGGCGGGATGGGGGAGGTGAGGACAACCTGCAGCCGTAGAGACGGCGAGGGGTCAGGGGCGTCGGCCTCCGGGAGGGAGAAGGGGAAACTCCACGTGCGCTCCTCGAACCGACCCTGAGTCATCTGGCGGGCATAGAAGTCCTGGGGGGGCGGCAGCGGCTCCAGGGCCTTGTCCCCCCAGAAGGCCTGCTGTACCACCAGGCGCACCCCCTCGCCAGGGTGAACTAGGGGCGTGGTGGTATCCAGGTGAAAGCTGCCGCTGAGGCGGGTAAACGTCTTGTGGGGCTCAACTCGGAAAGAGAGTGTGAGCTGGTCAGGCCGATAGGTGCCCAAGGCGCGGGAGGAGGGGGTGGGGAGCAGGGATCCCAGCTGCTCTGCCAAGCTCTCGCAGTCGGTGCAGGGAAGGAGAGCCTGCGGATGGAGAGAGATGGGAGCCTTGCGGGCAGATTGCAACTGCTCAGACGTGATCACAAAGCTGGCCCAAAGGTGCTTCAGAAGGGGATCCCGGCCGGGCGGAATATCGGAGAAAGTTCGCCCGGGGGGCGTGGCTGTGCGTGTGCCGGCAGCCGTCCCATCCAGGGGCACCGTGGAGAAGGCGTCGCTGGAACATCCCCCCAGCAACACCAGCGACAGGATTAGCGGCAGAGTCCCCAAGAGCAGGGGCCTAACACTGGGTTGTAGCGGCGGCGATCCCCAAACCATGAACTCACCTCAATACACCACCCCTCCGCGACCGCTTGGCAACGGCTAGAGGGATTCTCGCCCAGCAGCCCAACCTTGGGTTTGATCCCGATCACAACTTGGCCACCGCAGATCCCGCTGGCACCGCCCAAAGGCAAGCTCAAGTGGTCGAGCCCTGGCGACAACCCGCTACCCCTGCGGCACTGCCGCCGCCTCCGGGTAGATGACCAACATGCCCTCGTAGAGGATTTGGCCAGGCTGCAACTCCAGGCGATCGATGCGCACGCCTGGATCCAACTGGATGGGAAAATCCGCCAGGCCGGGGATGGGGATCTCCTGCCCTTCGCTCACCCACAGGGGATTAACCAGCCGCAACTGGTTGGGACCCTGAGCCTGTAGCCCAGTTAGCACCGTAACCGGCACCTCCACCCCCTCGGGAGTAACCAATTGGGCCTGGATGCGCAGCCGATTTTGCTGCAAGGTGACCTGGGGCTGGCGGATCAAGAAGGGCACCGCTTGACCTCCAAAGGGCAGTTGCACCTGCGCCTGGGCCAGTTGGGACTGGATGAGGGGAGCCTGAAGGCTGCGGTTGAGATCGTCTTCGGTGAGGCGCAAGCTCACCTGCACCGGCACGGGGGCCAACAGCCGCAGGGGACTACGTCCCTGGATGGCTTCCCCTACATTGAGGCGAATATCCTGGCCCTGCAGCCGCAGGTGGCTGACCTGGAATCCCTGATAGATGAGGTTGTCTCCCGACACCTGGGCCTGGGGGATCTGGCCGTTCAAAATCTGGGCGTCGGAACCGGCGATCTGCACCCGCAAGTTGTCCACCTGCTGCACCTCAGAGCGAATCCAGGCGGCCACCAGAGGATTGAGCAAGGAGCTGGCGATCTGGGCAAAAGCGGGCCAGGGCAAAAACATGGTGGGCAGGCTCAGCAGCAGAGCAAGCCCCAGCCGCTGCCCCCCTGGGGAGAGCCGTCGGCGGCGGCAGGCTGTCGGTGGGATCTGGGAAACAGAGGGACCCTCTAGAATGACCGAGTCCTGATCAGGCCGATAACAAGCTGTGGGCAGCACTGGGTACCTCAGCAAGGAACGACGGGCAATGGCGAGAGGCCAAGGCAAGGCCGAACTAGGACTAGATTACGACAGGACTTCTGCAGCGAATAGGGGGCTCTCCCGCACACCTGAAGGAACTATCCGTCTGTCAACTGCCACCAAAGATACCCCAGCCGCAGGTAGTGAAGCCGCAGCCAGGGGAAAGGGAAAAGGCGCGGTGGCTGGCGGAAGAGGGCGCTAATTTGGGGTCGGATGCCGGCGATCTCCTGGGCCAGGATTTTGCCTGCCCACACCCCTGTGGCCACGCCGCTGCCGTGGTAGGCCAGGCCGTACCAGAGGCTGGGATCCGTCGGCGAAGGGCCGATGTGGGGGTGAAGCTGGCGGGAGAGGCAAACCAAGCCGTTCCAGGCGTACTCGATCTCCACCCCCTCCCAGGCGGGAAAGAGGCGGTAGAGCTGCCGCGCCATCCAGGCCCGCAGGCGCTGGCGTTCCCTTGGGGCATCGCAGGTGCCGTCCCGCCCCCCAAACAGCAAGCGCCCATCCGGCAGGAGACGGTAGTAGAACAGCAGCCGTCGCGTGTCGTAGATCGGCGTCGGATCCCACCAGCCCTGAGCCCTTCGCTCTGCCGGCGTCAGAGGCCGGGTGACCAGAATGTTGGAAAGCACCGGCAACAGGGATCCGGCCAATTGGGGGTAGAGGTTGGCCGGCGTGTAGCCATTGGTGGCAATGACCAGGTGCCGTGCCCGCACCGTTCCCCCGGGCGTATGGCAAAGGTGGCGGGAGCCAACCTTTTCCCAGGCAACGACCCGGCTGGCGCTGTGCAATTGCGCTCCCCATTTCTGGGCGGCCTGGGCCAGCCCTTGGGCAAGCTTGAGGGGGTTGAGGCCAAACCCCACCCCGATGTGGAGGGCGCCGTGGTTCTCGCGGCTGTCGAAGCCCCGTTCCCGCAGCTCTTTGGGGCTGAGGAGCTGAACTGGGTAGCCGGCCACCTGGGCGTAGATCTGGTATTCGGCCTCCAACTCCCGCCAAGCGCTGGGGCGGTGGGCTACTGCGTACCAACCTTCTCCCTGGGCATCCAGGGAAAAGCCCTCGGCAGCGGCCAGCTCTTGCACGGTCTCCACCGCCTGCCGCTGATCCCGGTAGTAGCGCTCCGTCTCCGCCAGGCCTACCCGCCGCACCATTTGGGCATGGGTGAGGTAGCTCGCCCCCACTCCGCAGAAGCCGCCGTTGCGCCCGGAGGCGCCCCAGCCCAGGGATCCCGCCTCCAGCAGGCAAGCCGAGATGCCGTGATCGCGGGCCAGGTGCAGGGCCGTCGATAGCCCCGTCAATCCTCCTCCTATGATGGCCACCTCGGCCTCAACCTGCCCTTGCAGAGGCGCCGGATGTCGCCAACTGGAATCTGGTATTGTGCTGTCCCAGTAGCTGCCGACTGGGTAAGCAGGATCGTAGGTTTTGGAAGGATAAGGATTTGTCTTCGGGAGAAAAGTCCAAGCAACCATAGAACTTTAGAAGACTGGTTGGTCAAAAGCCAATTTCTCTTTGCCCATCGGCCAAACCTCCCTTTGAGAAGAGCTCAGCAGCGCAGCGAGCCGCCGTTTGCCCTCGCTGGCCCAGAGGCTACAGCAGGCACCAAAACCGCCTCTTCTGACAACCGCACCAACCCCCCCAGGGCTTGCGAACAGGCCTCTCGTCCCTGGTGGGCTGGCGAGCGGTACGCTGGCAGAGTGAGGCGGGCCAATCCGCCGTTGAAATACCCTGCCCGGGAAAATTGGCCGGGATCCCTTCCAGTTCAAGGCGGGCCGGGCCCGCTCTCCCCCCGCTGGCGGTGGAGCCGTCTCTTGCCGATGGGGGTGGATGCCGGAACCCCGACGCTAGCCAGGGCTGCAGTCCCGACTGTTGCCGCTGAGCAACTTGGTGAGAAGGTAGAGTTTATCCATTGGCGTTTCTCTTTCCCGGGCCGGAGACCCCGCTGGCAGAATCAAGGTCTGCGGCCTTGGGTCATTTGCCAAGCAGCTTCACCAGGAGAATGCCAAACAAGTACAGGAACGTTACCGCGCCAGCCAGGAGGCTCTGGGTGAGGGGATCCGTGGAAGGGGTGAGAATGGCCCCCGCCACCACCGAACCTAGGACAACATAGCGCCAACCCTTGAACATCTGCTCAGCAGTTACCAGGCCCAAAGCTCCCAGCAGCGCCTGCAAAATCGGCACCTGAAAGGCCAAGCCAGTGCTGAACATCAGCAGCAGCACAAACTCAAAGTAGCGGTCGATGGACCAGGCCTGATCCACCACCCCTTCCCCATAGCGAATGAAGAAGTTGAGCGCCGCCGGAATGAGGAGGTAGTAGGCAAAGACCAAGCCAGCCACAAACAAAAGGCTGGATCCGAGCACCACCGGCCCCAACAGCTTGCGCTCCTTGACGCTCAGCCCTGGCAAGACGAAGCGGGCAATTTGGTAGAGCACAAAGGGCGTGGCCAAGAGCAGCCCCGAATATGCCGCCACTTTCATAGAGACGAAAAAATACTCGCCCGGCGCCAGTTGCAAGAAGGTCACCCCCTGAGCGGGCACCTCCAGCAGGGCGACGATGCGGTTCACCACCAGAAAACAGGCGACGATACACAGGGCCACCGCAATGACACTGGCCAAGAGGCGGCTACGCAACTCCTCCAGATGCTCCATCAAGCTCATCTCGACCTCGTAGGGAAACTCCGGATCTGGCACCCGAGAAGGCTCAGGTGTTGCCGGAGCTTGCTGCGAGGACTCGGTCTCAGAGGCAAGGGGCATGGGCCGACAGGTAACGAAACCTTTCCCGCTATCTTAGCCCTGCCCCACCCTTAAGGAAAAGCGCCCGCCCAATACATGGCCCCCTTCCAAGCTGTTCCCGGAAGGAACTGCCGGGTTGTGGACGGGAGCTGCCCTTGCTCAAAGTCTCTGCTTCACCAGACTGTTGACGTTCTCCCCCGAACCCCCAAACCCCCCGTATACGGGGGGACAGAGGGGAGCTAGGATCCCCGCCCCAAAGGGCTGGGGAGTATGTCAATACTTCATCTCGCCCGGCTAGGCTGAGGCGGGAGCAGCTCTAAAATTCTGAAGGACACAAAAGATACAGCCTTTTAATTTAAAATAGGGTACAGGTATTCAAGAGGAAGGAGAGAAAGG
>NZ_JAOALE010000045.1:0-20766 GCF_047462575.1 Synechococcus sp. 'PEA 65AY6A-5F PE A' | reverse complement strand
GCTTCACCGCTGAGCAGTAATGCTCAGCAGTGTTCAGCGTAAATGTATCAGGATCCTGTAGAAACCTTACGAGAAGTCGTTGCCGAGCTGGAGCGCTTGCCAGACCCCAGCAAGCAGCGAGAACTGGCAGCAGCAACAGCCGTTTTGGCGGGACTAGCATTGGATCGGGGTTTGATTCGGCAAATCATGAGGTCTTTGGATATGAGGGAATCGGTGATCTACCAGGAGTGGCGCTCGGAAGCTTTGCGGGAGGGGCTGGAAGCAGGGCGCAAAGAAGGTCTGCAACTGGGCCTGCAGCAAGGGCTGCAACAGGGATTGCAACAGGGATTGCAACAGGGACTGCAACAGGGACTGCAGCATGGAGAAGCAACGCTGGTTTTGCGGCTTTTGCGGCGGAAGCTGGGATCCCTTGACCCGGCCCTGGAAAACAGGATTTGGGCCTTGCCCCCGTCGCAACTGGAGGCGCTGGGGGAAGCGCTGCTGGATTTCAACAGCGTGGAGGACTTGACCGCCTGGCTGGCCCGTCGGTAGAGAAGGAATGACATGCTGCAAGTTGAACTCTTGGCCGAACAGGCGCAAAGGTGCGCCAAACACCTGGGGATCCCCCAGTTTGATCTCTACGGAGCCGCAGTGGATGAGACCAGCGTGCAGGTGGAGCAGGGGGAGCCCCGTCAGGTAAAAGCTTCTCACCGCTGCAGTGTGACGGTGCGGGCCTGGAACGACCAGGGCCAGGTAGGGGTGACCTCCACCACCGATGTGGACGAAGCAGGGCTGGAACTAGCTCTGCAGACGGCCTTTGAGGCCAGCCACTTCGGCGTGCGGGAACACGCGCCCCAATTCAGTCCAGAAGCGAAGCTGCCCATTCTCCAGCCCTGTAATGACAAAAGGCCCCTGGCGCTGGCCAGCGAGCTCCTAGATCAGCTGGTGGCTGCCGAGAAGGCTTTGCTGGGATCCCATCCCGCCATCCAGGGGGTGCCCTACAACGGCCTGGCCCAGCGACAGATCGACCGCTTTTACCTCAACAGCGACCAAGCTCTGCGCCAGGAGGGCCACACTCTGGCCTCGGTCTTTCTCTACGGCAAAGCAGAACAAGAAGGCCGCAAGCCCCGCAGCGCCGGCGCCATGCGGGTGGCCCGCAGCCTAGAGGAGCTGGATATCCAGGGGTGCGTAAAAGAAGCCGCCGAGAAGCTCATCAGCCACCTGGAGTACGCGCAGATCCCTTCGGGGAAATATACGGTGGTTTTTTCTGGGGAAGCTTTTTTAAGCCTGTTGGGGGCTTTCTCCAATCTCTTCAACGCCCAGAACATCTTGGACAACCAAAGCCTGTCCACCCCCGACTCGCTGGGCCAGCAGATTGCCTCGCCGCTGCTTTCGGTGTGTGACGATGCCTTGCACCCGACTAACGTAAGCGCGATTAGCTTTGACGGCGAAGGCACCCCCACCCGCCGCGTTTCCCTGATTACCAACGGAGTTCTGACCCACTTTTTGCACAGCGCTGGCACCGCCAAACGCCTGGGGGCCCAGCCCACGGGGCACGCCAATATCGGCGCCAAGGTGACGGTGGCAGCCCACTACTACCACGTCTTTGCCGGGGCTCCGCCAGAGAGCACCTACGACCTGGCCACGGCTGAGAATGTGGTCTGGATTGACGAGCTGCAGGCTCTCCATGCCGGAGTCAAGCCTCTGCAGGGATCCTTTTCCCTGCCCTTCCAGGGCTGGTGGGTGCGCCAGGGGGAGCGCATCAGCATCGAGGCGGCGACAGTAGCGGGGGATTTTCTAGCACTCTTGCAGTCCATTTTCTACGTCGAGCCGGAGCCACAAATCACTCCTAGTGGTCTGTGTCCCCGCATTTGGGTAGCCGATCTTTCCATCACCGGCCAATAGCCCCATGAAACTCACCCGCATCGACCTCAACAGTTGGCTAGTCCATACCCAGACCCAGACTTTCCTGCTGGATCCGTGGCTGGTGGATCCCTTGGTGTTCTTTGGCCTGCCCTGGTTCATCCGCCTGCAGCACCGCCAGATGCCGCCGTTCACGCCGGAAACCCTGCCCAAAATCGACGGTATCCTCCTCAGCCAAGGCCAACCCGACCACTGCCACCCCCCCACCCTGCAGCGGCTGGACAAGCAGATCCCGGTTTTCGCTTCTCCAACAGCCGCCAGGGTGGCGCGGAGCCTTGGCTTTATGAGGGTGCAGGCCCTGGATCCCTGGCAGTCCGTGCAGTGGGGAGATCTAGGCATCACAGCGGTTCCTGGCGCCCCCCTGGGGCCGGTGCGGGAACTGGGCTTTTTGCTGGAGGAGCTGCCGACCCAGACGCGGCTTTACTACGAGCCCCACCTTTCCCAACCGGATGTCCGCCCGCGGCTGCAGCAGGAGTTCACCCCCATCCACACCCTGCTGATCCCGGTGGTAGGGCAGATCTTTCCCTTCTTGGGCGAGGTGATCATGGGGCCGCAGCGGGCCCTGCAGGTGGTGGCCGCCCTGCGCCCGCAGCAGGTGATTCCCACCGCTATGGGAGAGGTGGACTACCACGGCTGGTTTGCCGCCCAGATCCGCCCCCTGGGGAGCCTAGAGGAGTTCCGGGAAAAGCTGGGATCCCTGAACGCTGCCACCGGCCAATCCATCCAGTTGTGCTGCCCTGCCCCGGGGGAGACGGTATCCCTTCCCGCTGAGGTTAAGACGTGAGCCCTCCTTCTCAGGCCGCCCCCGATCTCGTGGCCATCCTGCGGGCCGATTACGCCCGCTTTCCTTGCGATCAAACCTACTCCATCTACGATCCCCAAGTTTATTTTCGGGATCCCCTCAACGAGTTTCGCGGCCTGGATCGCTATCGGGCCATGGTCGAAAGCCTGGGACGCTGGCTGCAGGATATCCACCTCGAGCTGCACGACATCCACCAGAGCGGCAACCACATCCGCAGCGAGTGGACGCTGAGGGGATCCCTGGCTTTTTTGCCCTGGCGTCCCCGCCTGTGCGTCCCCGGCTGGACAGAAATCCAGATCAACGAAGCAGGGTTGATCGGATCCCACATCGACCACTGGCGCTGCTCCCGCTGGGAGGTGATGCTGCAGATTTTGGGAGTCGGGGCTGCCAAATGAGCTGACTGCCGGTCCACACCTCTGCTAGGATTACAAAGCTGACTTTTTAGGCTCGCTAAAAAGTCGTTTTCTCTCCTCTGGAGAGATGGCCGAGTGGTCGAAGGCGCAGCACTGGAAATGCTGTGTGGGGCAACTCACCGTGGGTTCGAATCCCACTCTCTCCGTCATCGAGGCCCGCCTCAGGTAGAAGCTGCAGGAGACCCCCTATATCCCTCCACCCCCCAGTCCCCTCGTGTGGCAGGATATGGCCAGTTGCTGAAACCTGAAGAAATTATGGCTTTGCAACTCACCAGCTCCGCTTTTTCCCACTCAGAATCCATCCCCTCCCGCTACACCTGTGATGGGGAAGATCTCTCTCCACCCCTAGCCTGGTCGGGGGCACCTTCGGAAACCCAGAGCTTTGCCCTAATCATGGATGACCCAGACGCGCCCAGGGGCACCTTTGTCCACTGGGTGGTCTACAACTTGCCCACCAGCGTTAGCAGCCTGCCAGAAGGGATCCGCGGCGATGCCGATTTGCCCCAGGGGGCTGTGCATGGGCAAAACAGTTGGGGGCGTAACGACTACGGTGGCCCTTGTCCTCCCAGCGGCACCCACCGCTACTTCTTCACCCTCTACGCCCTGGATCGGCAACTGTCTTTGGCTGCAGGGGCGACGAAGGAAGCCCTGCTGCAGGCTATGGAAGGCCACCTCCTTGCCCAGGCCCAACTGATGGGCACCTATCAAAGAAAAAGGTAGGGGATCCGCGGTTAAAGCCCCGGCTTGCCGCCGCGCCTAAGCCAGACAAGGGTTTGGCAGCTCCCTTCTGCCGACGAGTCCTAGGGGCAAGGGGATCCCCTTCGCTGGGAAGGGAGAACCTCAAGCAAGGGGCGCCCCCAGTCGGGAGCTGGGCCTTGCCGAAAGCAAATCCAACATCTCCGCTCTCCAAAAAATTTGCCCCGCCGCCGTTTTTCTACCCAGGACAGGGATCCCCAGGTGGGCCTGCAACTGCCAGATCAAAGCGGGTTCTTCTTCTGGGGAGGAGGCCGACTCAGATTCCAGCAACACCCATCCCAGGCAGTGGGCCTTGGCTTGGTGAAGCAAGGCTGCAAAAGCGGCTCCCTGGCTGAGAGCAGCCTCTTGGGGCAGCGTCAAGAGCACGTCAAACCCCCAGGCATGGGCTAGGTCAGCCCAGGTTTGGCCGGGCCCTATCGGATCGGCCAGGCTGCCAGGCACCACCAGCAGCGGGGCCTTCTCTCCCTTCCAGGCAGCAATCTGCTGCCAGAGGGTTCTAAGCTGGGCTTCGGAAGGGCTGGGATCCACTTCGAGCAGGCCCCAAGGGCGTTGCACCGCCTGCTGCCAGGAGTCTGCCACTCCTGGTGCTGCCTGAGTTCCAGGCCAGGTGTCTGCTACCATCACTCTCATGGTTCCCCCGTCTCGGCTTCCCAGAGGCTCAGAAACTCGGGTTGCACCTCAAAGCCAAACACCAAGGCCATGTCCCGCAGCATCGAGACAGATCCCAGTTTCTGCTGCTTAAACCAGCGCATCAGCACAAAAATCTTCTGGTAGACGAAGATCTCCAACGCCTCCGGGTTGTAGACGATCCCTTCGCGGGGGTTGAATTGGTGGGGCACCAGCATAGCGGCGTAGCGGGCCAGCTCGCCGCTGCGCCAATCGAGAAAGTAGGGCATCCAGGGGTAAACCGTATCCCAGCGGATGAACCACAGGCGCACTTCTGGGATCTCCGACAGCTCCCGCGGATCGTCGGGGCTGCGCGGCCAATCGATGGCGCACTGTACCTGCTGAGCGGCGCCAACGGGATCCGCCATCAAGGTTTTCACCAATTCATGGCCCGGGGTCAAATCCAAGGCCTGGATGGCTTTGGCAGGTAGGTGGAAGGTAATTGGCACGGCGACAAGCAATCGCTTTAACCCAGTCTTGATCCAGGCGAGGGCTTCCGCAAGCAAGATACCCCATCCGTCAACCCCTTGCAGCTTATCTCAGCTCTGGGCCATTCCCTCCTGCCAGCGGGATCCCCAGCCGAGCTAGGTCGAGGACAAAGCCTGCTGCCACCAAGAACACCTGATCTGCCAGCGGGGCCAGCTTTTGGGTGAGCTCTCCCATCCGATCGCGAAACCGACGCCCCAGCGGATAGGCGGGCACCACTCCCCAGCCTACCTCTTCTGAGACCAAGATCGCCTTTCCTGCCCAGCTCTGCAAGGCCGACAAGAAAGCGTCCACCAAGGGATCCCACTCCTCCGGGGAACACTCCAGACCCTGCGCCACCCAGCCGCCTAGAGAGTCCACCAGGGCACAACAGGGCTGAGACAGCTTTTGCAGGTCCGCCCCCAGGTCGGGCCCGGTTTCCCAGGTTTGCCAAGTGGAAGGACGCCGTTGCCGGTGCTGCTGAACCCGCTCCGCCCACTCTGGGTCGGCTTGGGGATCGGGCTTGGGGCCGGTGGCCAAATAGACGACCGGCAGGCCGGAAGCGGCAGCTAGGCTCTCCGCCAGCCGACTCTTGCCGCAGCGGGCAGGGCCACAGATAAGCACAATTGGCATTAGACATCAGTCAGGAAGAAGTTTATCGCTAGGTTAGCTTAGCGGTTAGCAGCTTCTACCTCTTCTGGCTTCGTTCGTAATTAGGTTAAGATCTGGAAGCTCCTAGGCGGATTTTGAGCCCATTCTACCGAGGCTTGCGTTCTGGCAGGTGAAGCCCCGATCTAGCGACCTAAGGTTCTATGCCCATCCGCATCGAACATAGTCCCCAACTGGAGGAGAAAACATACTTTGCCTACAGAGGCTTAGCACCATTTCCCTTGGTTACTATTGGCTCCCTAAGCTATGGATATGAGTTCTTTATCCATTGGATGGGAGAGCCTTCGCAGGTAAAGATTGGCCGCTGTAGCTCGATTGCACGAGAGGTGCATTTTTTTGCAGGCTATGAGCACCACACTGACTGGGCCACTACCTATCCCTTCACTCATCTACCTGAGTGTTGGAGCGAGCTGCGCGCCCTGGAAGGCCACCCTCTGACCCGCGGGGACATTGTGGTTGGCCATGACGTTTGGATTGGCCACGGTGCCATGATTCGCTCAGGAGTGACAATTGGAAATGGAGCAGTTGTTGGAATGGGTGCCGTGGTGACTAGGGATGTCCCACCATACGCGATTGTTGCGGGTGTGCCAGCCAAAGTAGTTCGCTATCGCTTCTCACCTGAGGTAATCGAGCAGCTCAGCCAGCTTAGCTGGTGGGACTGGCCTCTTGAAGCCATACGTAAAGCAGCGCCTCTTCTTTGTTGCCCCCTGAACCAAGAAACTCTTCCGGCACTAGCTGAGTTTAAGCAAAAGCTCCTGGCTCCGTGAGTTTGGAGCTAGGATAAGGCTCAATTAAGGGCAGTTTTACAAGAGACATGACGGATCCCAAGCCAGCATCTTCCCCTGGCCAAAGTGCTGCTTCAGCCACCTCGCCAACCTTTCCTCCCCTTTGGCTGAGCCTGGCGTTGGGGATCACCACTGCGCCGGTTTTGTTGGGCTTGGTCTTGGCGGATCGGGCGGGGAAATGGCTGGGATCTCTGAACTGGGAGGATCCAGGCTGGTGGTTGGGGGAACGGCTGCCCAACCTAGATAGCGCTGCTCTCTGCGCCCAGCAGCAAGAGCGCAAAGATTCTGGGCCAGCGGAGAATCCCTAGCTCCTCGTCGCTTTCGTATCATAGGTAGAGCAAGCCGGTAGCAGGAGTGAGCATCCTTTGCGAAGATCGGTCAGGCCAGCGCAAGAGTTCACCTCCCCATTCTTGGGAGCGCTGTTTTGGCTGGGTGCGTTTTTCTTCACAGCCGTGTTGAGCGCCTGTTTGGGCTACCTCTTCGGCCAGCGCGCCCTGTCGGGGGTCTCCTCTCCCGTCACCACAGCCGGCAATGCTTCCTCCTCCCGTGGCGTTCGCGATCCCCGCACCGTGCCCCTCTTGAACGAGGCCGCGGTGATTGCAGCAGCGGAAGCGAGCCTGCGCCCCCCCCCCACCCCCGCCCCTCTCTCCACTCCTACATCCGTTCCCGTGGCTAGACCTACCCCGACGCCCACCCCCCGCTTGTCTCCTGAGTTGGCGGCAGCCCCATCCCCCACCCCGCGGCCTGCTTCTCCCTCTCCCCAACCGCCGCGCCCCTCGCCGCCACCGGTGTTTACACCACCTCCCCCACCTCGGCAAGTGGCTGCCGGCGGGCAGGTTGCCATGCAGGTGCTCTCGGTTCGCCGCGAGGGAGGGCAGGTGGTTTTGAACGTGGCGATGCAGAACAATTCGGCGGAGACGGTGCGTTTTCTCTACAGCTTCCTGAACGTTACCGACGACACCGGACGGTCGATCAACGCCCTCACCCAAGGCCTGCCTGGGGAGCTGCCTCCCAACAGCCAAGTCTTCCAGGGAACTGTTCGCATCCCCGCCTCCAGCTTGGCCGGATCCCGGTCTTTGTCCTTGAGCCTGGCCGATTATCCCAGCCGCCGCCACCGAGTCGGGGTGAGCGGGATCCCGGTGCCGCAGTAGTCCCGTCTGGTGACTGCGGCCACGACTGATGCAAAGCGGAGTTGAGAAGCGGTGCCCAGCCCAACCTTTGAGCGCCCTGAGCAGATTCGGGAGCTATTCGACCGCATCGCCCCCCACTACGATGCCCTCAACCAAACCCTGAGCCTGGGCCTGCATCAGGTTTGGAAGCGCATGGCTGTGCGCTGGTCGGGCGCCGGCCCTGGCGGGCAGGTGTTGGATCTCTGCTGCGGCACCGGCGACCTGGCGCTGCAACTGGCCCGGCGGGTGGGACGAAGCGGACAGGTGGTCGGCCTGGATTTCTCCCCGGCCATGCTGGAGATTGCTCGGCGGCGCTCCCGTCTTTTCCCCGGCTACTCCCTAGAGTGGGTATTGGGAGATGCTTTGGCCTTGCCTTTTCCCAACGCCAGCTTTGATGCCGTTACAATGGGCTACGGTCTGCGCAACGTAACCGATATCCCTCAAGCGTTGCGGGAGATTTACCGGGTGCTCAAGCCCGGCTGTCGCGCCGCTCTCTTGGACTTTCATCGCCCCACAGGGATCCCTTTCCTTGCGGACTTCCAGCGCTGGTACCTGAACACCCAGGTCGTCGCCCGGGCGCAAGCTCTGGGATTGGCATCTGAATATGCCTACATCGATCCCAGTTTGGATGGTTTCCCATCTGGCCAAGAGCAGCAGCAAATGGCCTTGCAGGTAGGGTTTTCTGTTGCCAAGTTTTATCCCCTAGCCGGTGGCATGATGGGGGTGCTGGTGATTGGAAGATGATCCAAACGGCTTGTCCCCTTGCTCCTTAAAGAGGCAGCTTAGGATGCGGTTCCCCAGAAGGTGCAGCGGACTTCGCCAAGACGGTTTTGGCAGCTAGGGAGCAACGTAGCGATCTTGGGAGAGGCGCTCGTTACCGCGATAGACGCTTACCTGCAAATGCTGGGGATCCAGTCGCCGCTGCTCTACGCGGATGGGTGGAATGGCTGGAGCAGGGTGGGATCCCCGTCCCAGCACCGACACGATTAGAGTTTGGCCGCGGATCTGAAAGCGCAGGCGTACTGGCCAAGGGAAAGGATTGCGCAACCTGAGATCGGCCAAGCCGTACCAAACCGTGGCATCTAGCCCTGGCGGCACCGACTCCACCTGCCGGTAATGGGGGTGCCTTTCCACCACTTCCAGCCCCGCCAGCAGAGCCGCATTGTAAAGGCTGGAGGAGACTTGACAGATCCCGCCGCCAACCGAATCCAGGGTTTCGGCCACCATGAATACCGGCGCAGGCAGATAGCCCCGCTCCAGGGTGCGCGGCCCCACCACCTGGTTGAAAGAAAAAACCGCCCCCGGCTGAATGTAAACCCCATCCAGGCTTTGGACTGCTTGGCGGATGTTGTGGAGCTGTGGGAGAGTGCGCTCCTGTAAGGAAGTGGTGTATTGGCTCAGGGTGGTTGGGGTGGGATCCATCCACCACAAAGCCAGCAGGGCCAGGGCCAACCCCACCGATAAGGCCAATCCCCGCAGCGCTAGCTTTCCCCTCACTTCTCCTAGAACACCCTGGCTTTGAGAAGAACCTTGCCCTGGGGTTTGCGAGGGACGGCAGCGGCTTGGGCCGTAACCAGCACCTCTTGGGGGCGAGCGTCCTCTGGCAGCGGGCGCGGCGGACGTAAGGCGACAAGCGCGGATCCCTGGGCATCCACTTGAAAGTTGCCGCAGTGGAGGGTCTCGCCGTCCTCCAGCTTGAGCCAGAGATGGTAACGCTCCCCAGGGGCCGGTTGGGGCAGATCCCTCGCCGCCAAGACCACCTCCTGCCACTCTCCTGGGCGATAGAGGAGGTTAGCCGCTGCCGCCTCTCCCTGCAAATTGACCAGGCGGGATCCCGGCTGTTGCAGCAAATGGGCCAGCGCCTGCACCGATTCTAGGCGGGCCAGTTGGAGCGCCTGCCGCAGTCGCCAGTTGTCGAAAACCAGCAGGGCCAAAACCACTGCCGCCAACCCCCCCAGCCAGCGCCACTCAGCGGTGAGGCGACCGAACCCCAGAGAGGACAGGGCCGGCTGAAGAGGTGTCGGCACCTGCTCAATGCCCGCCTCTGCCATCACCTTGCCCCGCAAGCTGGCCGGCGGGATCACCCCCGGCAAGCCGTAGGGCAACAGGTGCAGGGTTTCTTGCAAAGCCTGCAATTCCGCCAGCAACCGTGGGTCTTGGGTTAGGCGTGCCTCTAGGGCGCTTGCCTGCTCAGGAGATAAATCCCCCAGCAGATAGCCGGCCAGTTCTTCCTGTTCTTCCGATGCAAGGGGCAAATGGGATGCAAACATGGCCAGGCCGACAACAGAACCTAACTCCAAACCTCAAGGAGCGCGCGCAGGGATCCCCGCAACTTGCAGAGGGCTTGGCGAGCGCGGGCTTTAACGGTTGCCGGCGGGATCCCCAGGTGTCGGGCAACGTCCGCCTGGCTCAGCCCCTGGTAGTAGATCAACTCTAGAACCTGCCGTTGGCTTTCCGGCAGTTGGCCGAGGGCCTCTTGTACGGCTTGCCGTCGCTCCTCGAGGGAGAGCTGCTCAAAGGGGGCCGGCGCCCTGTTCTCGGCGGCGAGCAGAGATTGCCAGTGCTTCAAAAGACGTTGAGAGCTGTCTTGGGAACGCAGACGGTCGATGGCACGCGAACGGGTCAACAGACAGAGAAAACTGCTCACCGATCCCCGCTGCGGATCATAGCTGGCTTTGCGCCACAGTTCGACAAACACCGCCTGAGTCAGATCTTCCGCCTCGGCCACATGGCCCAGGATCTGGAGGGCCAGCCCATAGACCAAGCCGGCATAGCGGTCGTAAAGCACCCCCAGCGCTGCCCCTTGCCTCTCTCGGATAGCCTCCATCAGTTCCCCATCGCTGCGAGAAGGCCAATCCCTTAGCGGAGGTTGCTCACCCATGTTGCGTCAGGCCCACTCTATAAAGCTACGGTCTTTCCAAGCGGCACCGAATAGCAGGAGGCTGGAATCGTCTCGCCTGGAGAAGTACTTGGCTTCTCGTCCATGCTATAGCTCTTCGTAAAATGGCAGGGGCAGACCGTTGTTCCGTCTTGCGAGGGGGGCTGTCTCCAGCGACTTGAAAAAGGCTCTGGCTCTCTTTAGCCGCGGCGGGCCGCCCACTCCAGCCCCCACAGGGCCGTGTTCACCAGCAAGGCCAAGGATCCCACGGCCAAAGATCCGGCCCAGATCTTGTCGTAGCGACCGGCCTGGGCAATGCCCTCAAAAAGCAGGGTGCCCAGCCCTCCCGCCCCAAACTTAGCCCCCACCGTGGCGATGGCAATGGCCACAATTGCCGCCAGCCGCAAGCCGGCCAGGGCAACCGGCAGCATGAGGGGCACCTGCACCTGCCACCACCGCTGCCAGAAGTTCATCCCCAAGCCCTTGGCCGCCTCCAGAATGGCAGGCTCCACCGAGCGCAGGCCCACGTAAAAATGGCGCACCAAGATCACCTGCGTGTAGAGCACCATCGCCACCACCACCGAGCGGGCATTGAGGCCAAAGTAGGGAACCAACAAGATGATTAGGGCCAGGCTGGGCACTGTGTACAGGATGCTGAGGATCCCCATCACCGGCAGGGCCAGCCAGCGCACCTGGTGCACCAGCAAAGCCAACGGCAGCGCCAGCACCAGGGCAATCCCCAAGGCTGTTGCCACCATCGCCAGGTGCTCTTGGGTAAGCTGCCACACCAGGCCGGGGTTGCTGAGAAGATAGCTCATGCGGATCCCCCCTCCAGCATGGCCAGATGGCGGATGTGATCCAGGGTAACGATGCCAATGGCCCGCCCGTCTTCCCACACTGTGAGAGCTGCTGCCCCCGTGCGCAACAGCAGCGACAAGGCCCGCCGCAGGGTTTCCTGGGGTTTCACCACCGCCCCCTCCTGGATCTGGTGGTTGTGCGGGATCCGCTCCATCGCCGTTTCCACCCGCAGCACGCTCAACTGACGCACCATGTCGTCTGCCCCCAGCAGCTCTCGGACAAAGGGGGTGGCCGGCTGGGTGAGCAGCCGCAAGGGAGTGTCGAACTGTACCACCCGCCCCTGCTGCATCACCAGGATGCGATCTGCCAGGCGCAGCGCCTCTTCCACGTCGTGGGAGACGAAGAGGATAGTCTTTTTTAGTTGCCGTTGCAGGTGTAGGATCTCGTCTTGCAGCTTGCCACGAGTGATGGCGTCGAGGGCACCAAAGGGCTCGTCCATCAGCAGCAGATCCGGATCCCCGGCCAGCGCCCGCGCCAGCCCCACCCGCTGCTGTTGGCCGCCCGAGAGTTGAGCCGGGTAGCGACGTCGGTATTCTTGGGGGGGCAGGTTGACCAAGCTGAGCAGCTCGTCCACCCGCTCGCGGATGCGCTCCCTTGGCCAGCCCAAAAGTCGCGGCACCACCGCCACATTCTGGGCCACCGTCATGTGGGGAAACAGCCCCACCTGCTGGATGACATACCCGATGCGCTGGCGCAGCGCCGTCACCGGAAAGCGGCGGATATCCTGCCCATCCAGGCGAATCTGTCCTTGGGTGGGCTCCAGCAGCCGGTTCACCATTTTTAGAAGGGTGGTTTTGCCGCAGCCGGAAGGGCCGAGGATGACCACCAACTGGCCCGAGGCCACGGAAAAACTGCACTCCTCCACGGCCGGACGGGAATTGTGGGGAAAGCGCAGCGATACCCGCTCGAACTCAAGAGTGCTCACGCCAGGGCCTCGTGCAACGGGCTACTCTTTCAAGATGCCGGCCTCCACCAAGAAGGCTCTCGCCACCTCTGCCGGCTCCCTGCGCTTGCCGCTTACCTCGTAGTTCAGCCGCTGCATCACCTCGTCCGTCAACAGGGGGGAAAGGGCGTTCAAAGCGGTGGCGATGCCGGGGTTGGCTTCCAGGGTATCTTTGCGCACTACCGGCGCCACCTGGTAAGGGGGGAAAAGCTGCTTGTCGTCCTTGAGCACCACCAGGTCAAAGGCGGCAATTTCCCCATCGGTGCCAAAGGCCACCGCCACATCCGCCTCCCCATTGACCAAGCCCTGGTAGCGCAGGCCGGGATCCACCGCCTTGTAGGCCTTGAGGCGAAAGTTGCCGTAGACTGCTTGCAGCCCCGGCAGGCCATCTTCGCGGGCCTGGAACTCCGGCGGCCCGATCATCACCAGCTCGCTCGCTCTGGCCACCATGTCTGAGATGGTAGCGATGCCCAACTCTGCCGCTCTGGCGCGGGTCATGGCCAGGGCCTGGGTGTTGTTCATGGGGGCCGGATCCAGCCAAATCAGTTGGAACTGACGCTCGTACTCGCGGGCCACCGTCGCGTATACCTGGGCCGGGTCGCTGCTGGTGGGCAGCTTGAGCACCGTCAGCAGACCGGTGCCGGTGTACTCCGGGTAGAGATCGATCTCGCCGCTCAACAGGCCGGCATGGGCCACCGGCGTTCCCCCCAAGTTGAGCTTGCGCTCCACCGCCAACCCCGCCGCCTCCAGGGCCAAGGCGTACATTTCCCCCAAGATAAACTGCTCGGTGAAGTCCTTAGAGCCAACGACAATCGGCTTGCCAAAGCCCGCTTGAGGGGCGAGAACAAGGGCTGCCAGCCCCGACAGGGCCAGCAGAGCCAGGCGACGGGTGGTTTTCAGCATAGGCAAGGTGAGAAGGGATCCCCAACTCAAGACAAGCGGCCCCGCCGAGAGCGTTCCGGCCTGGGCCAGGAAGTTTCGACTGTTAGGCCACCATTAAACCATTAATTTCCCTGAGCTGGAACTGCCAACCCTCACCCCCAGCAATATCCCCTTAGCTTCTGCCGGAGGCCGGGAAGGAGCCGGTAACGGCCCGGATCTTCTGCCGCCGCCCAGCTCGCTCGATCTCCAGCTCCAGGGTGCTGCCCACCTCGGTGCGCTCTACCTCTTGTTGTACTTGGTCGGCGGTGGTGACGGCGCGACCATTGATGGCGAGAATGATGTCTCCGGCGCGCAGGCCCGCCCGCTCTGCCGGGGATCCCTGGATCACCTCGCCGATGAGCACCCCCTGATCCACCGTCACGAAGATGCGGCTGTTGGGATCCTGGTTGAGGCGCTCCTTCAGGTCGGGGGTGAGGGTGAGCATACGAATGCCCAGGTAGGGGTGATCCACCTTGCCGCGGGCGATCAACTGGTTGGCCACCCGCTGGGCCGTCTCGATGGGAATGGCAAAGCCCAGCCCCTGCGCCCCTTGGATGATGGCCGTGTTGACCCCGATCACCTCCCCTTGGGCGTTGAGCAGGGGGCCGCCGGAGTTGCCGGGGTTGATGGCCGCATCCGTCTGGATAAAGGACACCCGCTTGTCGGGCACGCGGATCTCGCCGCTGGAGCGGCCCAAAGCGCTGATGATCCCGGCGGTTACGGTGTTGTCCAGCCCCAGCGGGTTGCCGATGGCGATGGCCCACTGGCCCGGCTCGAGGAGCTCGGAGCGACCCAGCTTCACCGTCGGCAGGTTCTGGGCCTCGATCTTCACCACGGCGATATCCGTCACCGGATCGGTGCCGATTACCTTGCCGTCAAAGCTGCGGGTATCCTTGAGCGTCACCGTCACCTTGTCGGATCCCTCGACCACGTGGGCATTGGTGATGATCTGGCCATCCGGGCTGATGATGAAGCCGGAGCCGGTGCCCTGCTGTCGTCGCTGCCGCGGAATGGGGGGGATCACCTGGCCAAAGAAGTCCCGGAAAAAGGGATCGCTGAAAAACTCCTCTGGGAAGGCGCCCGGGACGCTCACCGTCCGCTCGGAATCGATGCGCACCACCGCCGGCCCCACCCTTTGCGCCACCTCGGCAATAAAATTCAGGTTCAGTTGGGGCGGGGTTGCCGTCGTTTGGGCAGATACCCCCTTGCCTCCCACCAGAGCCGCTCCCAGCCCAATGCCCAAGAGCACCAGCAGCACTGACGAGAGAAGAGACTTCCAAGTGGAGATGGCAAAAGGCTGGAAAGAGGATTGAGCAGGTTGGGCGGAAGCTTCTGACCCGGGAGAGGGCTGGCCCGGCATGGATGTGCTGCGCTTCATGGCTACAAGAAGAGGGTTGGGATTGGTGAAAGACTTCGGCCCCACGCAGGGGAAGAAACCTAGAGCCTAATCTAACATGGACAGCAGGGATCCCAGAGTGGGCAACCCTAGCGTTTTTCCGTACTTCTGTCTGGAGCGAAGAGCAGCGGAATCTGCTCACCTGAGGTAGCCCATTTCCATTCAGTTGGCTTTGATCAAGATAGGTAAAAGATAGGTAAGGCCCGAAAGGCTCCCGGTTTTGTCCGGTTTGCAGCTAGCGTAGGAATGATGAATGGGGGTAAGACCATGACCAACCCAGCCAGCCGCCTGTTGGCTCCTCTGCTTGGCGGATTGCTCTCAGCGCAGATGGCCGCCCCAGTTTTGGCCCAAATGGGGCCCTTGCCACCACCGCCTGCCGGTGAGGGATGGCGTCCTGTGAATCCTCGCCCCCTTCCCCCTGGCCCTCAACCCCTGCAACCTGGCCAGCCCTTTCAACTGCAAACCACGTTGCTATTGCGCTCTGGGGATCTGATCCAGGCGGTGCATCGCTCTCCAGAAACCCTCTTGATTGCCCCTGGGGAAACCCGTGCTGTCAGCCTTAGCTTGGATACTCCTCTGCGGGACATCTACGGCAACACGGTCGTCCCGGCGGGGGCCGTTTTGGAAGGCCAATTCCAACCGGTGAGCGGCGGCACCCAGTTTGTCTCGCGAGCTTTGATTTTCAACGGCCAATCCTATCCTCTCTACGCCCAAAGCCAGGTGATCCCGCTGCGCAAGGATCCCCGCCACACTTCTGCAGAGGCAGTTATGCAGGATGCCCTGATCGGGGCGGCGGCAGGGGCGATCTTGGGCGGCCTGTTTGGCGACCGGGTGATCTCGACGGAGAAGGTGCTGGGCGGAGCGGCAGCGGGGGCTGTAATCGGCAATGTGACGGCGCCAGAGGTGGCGGTGATCGATCCCAACGCCAACTTGACCCTGACGGTCACTCAGGACTTTCAGCCCTATCTGCCCTAGCGACACCTGAAAAGCAAAACTTAACTCCCCAGCGCCGACCGCCATCCCTTGCCACACTGCCCATCCTCAAGCTGTTGACCACTCCGAAAAGCTGAGCAGGGGTTGGTCAATCTGCGGCTGCCTGGGGCTACTCCGGCCAGACCATCGGGGGCTGTTTTACGCTTAACCAACCTCCCCCTTGGCGGGAAGGGAGTGCTCCTTTCCTGGGAGACATTTTAAGAAGTGTGAAGATCTGAGATGGCAGACGGCAAGCATGTCGGAAAATAGCTTGCGGGTATGCTCGCCATACTCTTTAAAAAATTGACTTGAGGATGGATGTCCATGAGTGTTGTCACGAAATCGATTGTGAATGCGGATGCAGAGGCCCGCTACCTCAGCCCGGGGGAGCTGGATCGGATCAAGTCCTTTGTTACCTCCGGCGAGAAGCGGCTGCGCATCGCTCAAGTCTTGACCGAGTCTCGTGAGCGCATCGTCAAGCAAGCTGCCGATCAACTCTTCCAGAAGCGTCCTGACATCGTCTCCCCAGGTGGCAATGCTTACGGAGAGGAGATGACGGCAACTTGCCTGCGGGATATGGACTACTACCTGCGCCTCATCACCTATGGGATCGTTGCTGGCGATGTCACCCCGATCGAGGAGATCGGCTTGGTGGGGGTGCGGGAGATGTACAACTCTTTGGGCACGCCTATTCCGGCGGTGGCCGAGAGCATCCGCCAAATGAAGCAGGTGGCCATGGGTCTGTTGTCTCCTGAGGACGCGGCTGAGGCCGGCTACTACTTTGACTTTGTGGTGGGGGCAATGAGTTAATCCCTCATTGTTCTGACCGCGCAACTGTTTAACGTTCATTAGAGATTTAGGAAGCTCATCATGCAAGACGCAATTACCGCTGTGATCAATAGCTACGACGTCCAGGGCAAGTATCTCGACAGCTCGGCCATGGAGAAGTTAAAGGCTTTCTTCGCCACGGGCGAGCTGCGGGTGCGGGCAGCTGCTACCATCGCGGCCAACGCCTCCACCATTGTCAAAGATGCGGCGGCCAAGGCGTTGCTCTACTCCGATCTCACCCGTCCCGGTGGCAACATGTACACCACCCGTCGCTATGCTGCTTGCATCCGCGACATGGACTACTACCTGCGCTACGCCACCTACGCCATGCTGGCCGGGGATCCCTCCATCCTCGACGAGCGGGTGTTGAACGGGCTCAAGGAGACCTACAATTCGCTGGGGGTGCCGATTGGAGCCACCATTCAGGCCATCCAAGCCATGAAAGAAGTGACCGCCGCCCTGGTGGGGCCTGAAGCTGGCAAGGAAATGGGTGTGTACTTCGACTACATCTGCTCCGGCCTGAGCTAAGGTTCATTGTCTAGCGAGCATGACAGGCGATTTGCCGCAGGGATCTGGTGTGCTAACTGGGGTACGCGAGCTTTCTGAGGTGAGTCGCCTGTTTTGTTGGTCAAGCCAGTTCATTTTGCTGTCAGCAGGGATCCTTTATCATGCGCATGTTTAAGATCACGGCCTGTGTGCCCAGCCAAACCCGCATTCGCACCCAGCGGGAGCTGCAAAATACCTACTTCACGAAGCTGGTGCCCTACGACAACTGGTTTCGGGAGCAGCAGCGTATCCAAAAGTCGGGTGGCCGCATCCTGAAAGTGGAGCTGGTCGCCGGCAAGCCTGGGATAGACGTAGGACTGCTGTAGTTCCCCTGCCTGTTCGCTGTTTCTCCTCCGATCCTGAGAATACCCCCAGCCAGATCCGACATGCCCAGCCTCAGGAGGCTTGCCCTTGAAGTTGGGCTAGCGGATCTGATTTTTTAGGGGGGGTGAGGAGCTATGTTGTCTGACGTGCCAATCCGACCTGAGCCGATCATCGTTGCCCGCGACCTGAGCAAGGTTTACCCGGTAGCCATTAAGGAAGCGGGAGTGATCGGTACATTGCGCCACTTTTTTCGCCGTACCTATCACTACATCCCAGCGGTGCAATCGATGAGCTTCCAGATTCAGCCGGGGGAGGTGGTGGGTTTTTTGGGGCCGAACGGGGCAGGCAAGACCACTACCCTCAAAATGCTGGCGGGTCTCATCTATCCTTCCGGGGGCACGCTGCAGGTGGTCGGCCATGTGCCCTACCGGCGGGAGCGGGCTTTTCTGCAGCAGATTACCCTGGTGATGGGGCAGAAGCAACAGCTTATCTGGGATCTGCCAGCAATGGACTCCCTGCGGATTAACGCCGCCGTTTATGAGATCCCGGAAAAGGAGTTTCGGGAGCGGGTGGGGGAGTTGGCGGAGCTCCTCGACCTGCAGGGCAAGCTGAAGCAGCCGGTGCGCAAGCTTTCTCTGGGGGAGCGGATGAAGGCGGAACTGCTGGCGGCCCTGATCCACCGGCCGCAGATCTTGTTCTTGGATGAGCCGACCTTGGGGTTGGATGTCAACGCTCAGGCCGCCGTGCGGCAATTTCTGCGGGATTACAACCGCCGCTACGGGGCGACAGTCTTGTTGACCAGCCACTACATGGCCGACATTACGGCGCTCTGTGAACGGGTGCTGGTGATCAGCGCCGGGCAACTCATTTACGATGGCGGCCTCGAGGAGCTGCGGCAGCGCTTTGCCCCCTATCGCGAGGTGAAGCTGGAATTGGCCCGCCCCTGCCCCCTCGCCCAATTGCAAGTCTATGGAGAGCTGCGCAGCGAGGGGGATCCCGGCAGCGGCTGTGAGGTGCGGCTGTGGGTGCGGCGGGAACACCTCACCCAAACGGTTGCCCAGCTCCTGGCAGATCTGGAGGTGCTGGACTTGACGGTAACAGACCCGCCGATTGAGGAAGTAATCAGGCGGGTGTTTGCGGAAGGGATCCCTGCGGCCGGGTCCTAGAGGGGCGCTCCTGTCGGTAGCCCATCAGATCTTCTGGGTGGCGGCCTGCCGTTGCTCAGCCGTCGAGCGGGCTGCGTGCAGAGCGGCGTAAAGCTTATTGAGGGCGTTCATGTAGGCTTGGGCCGAGGCGACGATGATGTCCGTATTCGCGGCGTGGCCAGAGAAGACGCGATCCTCGTGGCGCAGCCGGATGGTGACTTCCCCCATGGCGTCGATGCCGGCGGTAACCGACTGGACGGAAAACTCGATCAACTTGTTGGGGATGTTGACGATGCGGTTGATGGCTTTGTACACCGCGTCCACCGGGCCTGTGCCCACGGCGGCGTCCACCCGCTCTTCGCCCTCAGGGGTGATCAGGCGCACCGTGGCCGTGGGGGTCTCGTGGTTGCCGCACACCACTTGCACGTGCTCCAGACGGTAGAGATCGGGCACGGGGCGGGTCTCATCGTTGACGATTGCCTCCAGATCCAGGTCGGTGATCTCCTTCTTCTTGTCTGCCAGCTCTTTGAAGCGCAGGAAGGCTTTGTTCAGATCCTGCTCTGAGAGCTCGAAGCCCAACTCCCGGAGGCGGGTACGGAAGGCGTTGCGGCCCGAGTGTTTGCCCAGCACCAGCGTGCTCGATTGCAGGCCGATGGTCTGAGCGTCCATAATCTCGTAGGTCTGGCGGTTCTTGAGCATGCCGTCCTGGTGGATGCCCGATTCGTGGGCAAAGGCGTTGGCACCAACAATGGCCTTGTTGGGCTGAACCAACATGCCGGTGAGGTTGGAGACTAGGCGGGAGGTGCGGTAGATCTCCTGGGTTTTGATGTGGGTGAGGGGTTTTTCCGAGTCGACTGGCAGGCCAAAGTAGGGGTTGAAGTAGCTGCGGCGCACATGCAGGGCCATCACCAACTCTTCCAGCGCCGCGTTGCCGGCCCGCTCGCCGATGCCGTTGATGGTCACTTCCACTTGCCGCGCCCCCTGCTTGATGGCCTCCAGAAAGTTGGCCACCGAGACCCCCAGGTCGTCGTGGCCGTGGACGGAGATGATGGCCTGCTTGATGTTGGGCACATTCTCGCGGATGCCCTTGATCAGTTGGCCGAATTCTTCCGGCATGCTGTAGCCGACGGTGTCGGGGATGTTGATGGTTTTGGCTCCCGCCCGAATGGCTGCCTCGATCACCTGGTAGAGAAACTCCGGATCGGAACGGGTGGCGTCCATCATGGAGAACTCCACATCGTCCACGAAGGACTTGGCGTAGGCCACCATCTCCTCGGCAATTTGCAGCACTTCGGCGCGGGTCTTGCGCAACTGGTACTTAAGGTGAATGTCGGAGGTGGAGATAAAGGTGTGGATGCGGGGCTTGGCGGCGGGCTTGAGGGCTTCGGCTGCCGCTTCGATGTCGGCCTTGAGGGCGCGGGCCAGGCTGCAAATCACAGGGCCATCGGGGGTGCCCACCTGTTCGGCCACCTTCTGCACCGCCTCGAAGTCCCCGGGGCTGGCATAGGCAAACCCAGCTTCAATGATATCGACCCCCAGCCGGGCCAGTTGCCGGGCGATGGCCAGCTTTTCTTCGGTGTTGAGGGTGGCGCCGGGGCACTGCTCCCCGTCGCGCAGGGTGGTGTCGAAAATGAGCACGTGATCCAGGGCTTGGCCATCAAATGTGGAAACCGCCGCAGCATCCATAATCTTTGTCGGACAACGAGACAGTGTTCTTTATTTTGACATCTTATTCTGGCACTGCTGGATAGGGTTTTGGATCGGGTTTGGAAGAGAGCTGGCGGGCTTCTGTCGGAGCGGCTGTAGGTCTTGCCATCTTTCTCTCAGGGGCAGAAGAGGTTGTGGGAAGGCGGATCCCGAAGGCGCAAGCGAGCAGGTGTTCGTATTCTTTCTCGTCCTTGAGCAGGCGTTCCCGGCGGCCTTCTGGGGTAGTTTCGATCCATTTAAAAACGGAGCCATTGGCGGAGGCGGTGAGGGTGATCCGTCCGCTGGGGGTGACCAGGCTGCACAGGCGCAGGCGGGTAACCTGGATGCCGGCGACGTTTGGTGGAAGCGGCACATGGGCTCGAACTCCTGCAGTTGACGCGGGATCCAATCCAGCAGGAAGAGGGTTTTCCAGGTGCGATCCGGTCGTTCCTGTTGAACCCGCCAGTAGCGTGCGGGAGCTGCGGGCCAGGGGATGAGGCGGTAGCGCCCTTCCGCCTGGGCTTGGATGCCGGGATCCCCCAGCCGCAACGGCTCCCGAAAGGCATCTCCATAGCCCACATCCACCAGCCATCAGAACCTCCGGGGTACTCCCGCCACAGCGCAGCTTGGCGGGATGGGGGA
>NZ_JAOALE010000044.1:0-20930 GCF_047462575.1 Synechococcus sp. 'PEA 65AY6A-5F PE A' | reverse complement strand
CTCCATCCCGCCAAGCTGCGCTGTGGCGGGAGTACCCCGGAGGTTCTGATGGAGATCACGCACCTGTTCGTTTTGCTCCGGCGGAGGTAGCAGCCGGGCTGCGGCAACACGGCCAAAACCCCTCCGACTCCGAGATCTCACCAGGAGCTGCCCCCTGCCGGCTCCTCGGCGACGATGGGGATTCGCATCGACCTCAGGCGTTGGGATGGTCGGCCGGTGGATCCCTGGTTGTTGCAGGAGATCAACCGACAGGACTGAAACCCCTTGGCCAGGGGTGCTTGCTCGGAGACCGATCCAGGCCCTAGGGTAAAGGGGCGAGCTCTTTGCGCCTCTATGCCCACGGCCACCCTGTTGGTCTCTTGCCCCGATCAAAAAGGGCTGGTAGCCAAGCTCTCTAACTTTATCTACAGTTACGACGGCAACATTCTTCACGCCGACCACCACACAGATCTCGAGGCAGGGCTGTTCCTGAGCCGCATCGAGTGGGACCTAGAGGGCTTTCGCTTGGAACGCTCGGAGATTGTCCCCGCTTTCTCTGGGATTGCCCGCGGGATCCAGGCCAACTGGGAGCTGCATTTTTCCGACACGCGCCGGCGCATTGCGGTGTGGGTTAGCAAGCAGCCCCACTGTCTGCTGGATCTCATCTGGCGGCAGAGGGCTGGGGAGCTGCTGGCGGAGATTCCTTTGATCATCAGCAACCATCCCGATTTGGAGCCGCTGGCCCGCTCTTTTGGCATTGACTACTACCACATCCCTGTTTCTCCGGAGAACAAGGCCGAGGCAGAGGCCCGCCAGCTCGCCCTGTTGCAGGAATATCGCATTGACCTGGTGGTCTTGGCCAAGTACATGCAGGTGCTGAGCGGGTGGCTGCTCCGCCAGGCGCCGCCGGTGATCAACATTCACCACTCCACCCTGCCTGCCTTTGCCGGCGCCAACCCCTACCAGCGCGCCCACCAGCGGGGCGTCAAGATCATCGGCGCCACCGCCCACTACGCCACCGAGGAGCTGGACGAAGGGCCGATCATCGAGCAGGACGTGGTGCGGGTAAGTCACCGCGACACAGTAGCCGACCTCATTCGCAAGGGCCGCGACATGGAGCGCCTAGTCCTGGCCCGGGCCGTGCGCTATCACCTGGAAAATCGCGTGCTGGTCTACCACAACAAGACTGTGGTGTTCGCTTGAAGGAGCTGCGCCGTTCCCCAGGATTGCAGAGCCGCGCTCCCGAAAGAGAGCTGCTCTGCCAAACTGGAAAACAAAAGTAGAGGTGGGATTATGGCCTTCGATTGGTTTCGCCGTCGCTACACCGACTTCAAGGGCGAAGCAGAATCTTCTCCCCCAAATGCCGAGTCGACGCCTCCCCCAGCGGCAGAGTCGGCAGCGATGTCGCCGGAGGACTATTTGGCTTTTGCCAAGGCCGCCTATGCCAACCTGAAAGCGCGAGCTGCTGCCCAAGCCACTCAAGCAAAGGTTGTCTCCCCAGCCACCCCTGCAGCAGAATCGCCTGCAAGCGAGGGCTCTGCCCCAGCAGTTGCAGCAACTGAGGCAGTCTCTCCCCCATCGCCTCCTGAGCAGTCGGCTGCTGCGGCCTCCTTCTTTGATCTGGCCCCCCGTGCTGCCGAGCGCCTGCAAGCCCTAAAGGCAACCGCTGTGGAGGAACCGGAGCCAATGGCGGCAGCCGTGGCTGCCCCGCCCCCAGAGCCGGCGGCGGAAGAGGTGGTTTTCGACGAGGGCTTTCGCTGGTCAGCCGAGATCCTGGCAGCCCAAGGGCGCAAGCCCGAAGAGATCTCCGTAGAAGAGATCTCCTGGCTGCAAAAGCTGCGGCGAGGCTTGGGCAAAACCCGCCTCAACCTGATCAACCAGTTAAAGGCTCTAATAGGCCGGGGGCCTCTTGATCAAGAGGCGGTCGAAACAATTGAGACGATGCTGCTGCAGGCGGATGTGGGAGTTGAGGCCACTGAGCAGATCATCCAGGCCCTGCAAAAACGCATGCGCGAGGAGGTGGTGCCCCCCGAGGAGGCGGTGAAGTACCTCAAGCAGCAGATGCGCCAGATGCTGACAGTAGGGGATCCCACCTTTGCGCCGCAGCGGGGCAGGCTCAACATTTGGCTGATCGTCGGCGTGAATGGGGTGGGCAAGACCACCACCATCGGCAAAATTGCCCATGTGGCCCGCCAGTCCGGCTACCAGTGTCTAATTGCTGCCGCCGATACCTTCCGCGCTGCTGCCGTCGAGCAGCTCAAGATCTGGGCAGAACGGGCGGGGGTGGATGTCATCGCCAACCCGTCTCCCAATGCCGACCCGGCAGCCGTGGTGTTTGATGCCATCAACGCCGCCAAGGCCAGAGGTACGGAGCTGCTGCTGGTGGATACGGCAGGCCGCCTGCAAAACAAGAAAAACCTGATGGAGGAGCTGGCCAAGATCCGCCGCATCATTGACAAGAAAGCTCCCGAAGCCAAGGTGGAAAGCCTCTTGGTCTTGGATGCCACCCAAGGGCAAAACGGCCTGCGCCAGGCCCAGGTGTTTGCCGAAGTGGCCAAGCTAACCGGCGTCATCCTCACCAAGCTGGACAGCACCGCCAAGGGGGGGATTGCCCTGGCCATTACCCAGCAGATGCACTTGCCCATCCGCTTTATCGGCGCCGGCGAAGGGCTGGAGGACCTGCGGCCTTTTTCCAGCTACGAGTTTGTGGAAGCTCTGCTAAGTGAGTATTGAGGCAGCCCCTTGCTGGGCAGAGCCACCGTGAACGAGATACCCACAGCTCCCAATTGGGTTGGGCGTCGCCCTCGCCGCCTGAAACCGGTGGGGGCGGGAAGGATGCAGAGGCTCTGCAAGAACTGGTGGCCACCTCGGTGTTGTCGAGGCTGTTGAGAGCATCTGCCAAGAGCTGCGATCCACCAGGGCTGAGTTTTGGGAGTTCACCGACGGGGGAGAACTTCTACTATGGTCGAACTGCACCTGCAACCCCATGCTGGTTTCAGGGCTTGACCTGTCTGGCAGATAAGCTGGAGAGCGCCTCTGGATCCCTGGAGCTTCCCCTTCGCGTCAGTGGTGCGTAGCGCTAAAAAAAGGCCAGATCCCTTGTCGCAGAGTTTAGTCTGGTCAGAGCGGCTACTTGGTGTCGTTCCAGAGGGCTTGTTCATGCGTCCTTTCGGCAACCCCAACCGTTTGGGCAGTTCTCCTGGCGGGGGATCCCTGCCCGGATCCAGCTCTTTTGTGCAGTTTCGCCGCGACCCGCACCTGCTGTCCTTTTGGGGCCTGAGCCTGGTGATCATGGGCCTGGCAGTGCCGCTGTTTGTGCTCTCGGGGGCGGATCCCAGTTTGGCCGGCTGCGACGAGAGCTTTTATGCCCAGATGGCCCGCGAGCTGCTGCGGGGGAGCAACTGGCTGGGGCCGACTTTTTTGGGGGAGCCTTTTTTCGAGAAACCCCCTCTGCTCACCTGGAGCGTGGCCCTCAGCTTTGCCCTTTATGGTGTCAACGAGTGGGCGGCGCGGCTGCCCGGGATCCTGGCGGCTTTGCTTTCCATCCCCCTCATCGGCTGGATTGGGCGGGCCTTTTTGCCAAGCCGGGCGGCCCTCTTGGGCATGGCAGTTTTGCCCCTCTGCTACCTCTGGGTGCAGCAGGGGCGGCTGGTGGGGCAGGATGTGCCCTTGACCTGTCTGGAGCTCTTGGGGATCCTGGCCCTGGTCAACGGCAGCCGCGGCCACCGACGCTGGTTCTGGCTGACGGGGGCGGCCTTTGGGCTGGGCCTGTTGATGAAAAGCGCCATGATCCTAGTGCCGGCGGCAGCGGTGATCCCCTACCTGTGGCAGCAGCGGCGGCACTGGCTGGGATCTGCCCAATTTTGGCTGGCAATTGGCCTGGGCTTGGGGATCTTTGGCCTGTGGCTAGTGCCGGCTGTAGGGGTGCACGGCCCAAAGGTGTTAGCTGCTTTGGTGGGGAAGGTGTGGGATCTGGGGCAAGAACCCTTCCATGCCGATGCCACCGGCTGGTATTACTTTTGGCACATCCCGATCCATGGCTTCCCTTGGACAGTTTTGGCCTTGGTGGGAGGCTGGCTGCTGCTGCGGCAAAAGCCGGGATCCACCCTGCTGGTTTGGTCTTTCCCCCTGCTGCTGTTTTTGCTCTTGCAGCTCTATCCCACCAAAACGCCCTACTACACGGTACAGCTCTATCCCTGGCTAGCTCTCCTGGCGGGGGTAGTCCTCGATCAAGCTCTGCCGTTTCCGCTCCGCACCGGCTCGGTGGCAACAGCGGGACGAGGTTCTCGGCGAAACAAACCCCCCCTAGCCCAGGTGCTCTCCTGGGGGCTGGCGGCGGTGGGGACGCTGCTTTTGGGTTTGGGGGTGGCCGTCAGGCGGGACGTCGAGGGACTGGAGCTGCTCCAACCCCATGCCTGGTCGTTGGTGGCAATCGGCCTGTTGTATCTGCTCTTGCCGGCAATCTGGAGCTGGCGGCGGGTGCTGCACTATGCCGGCGAACTCTGGGTAGGCACGCTCCTAGCTGCCAGCATCCTTGCCCTGGTCAGCATTGTCCTGCGGCCTGACTTCGGCAATTTCAATCCTGCCTTTGCCCAGCTGGACTGGAAACAGATGCTGGGCTCTGACAAGGGCGATTTCCCCGTAGTGGACATTGGCCGCAGTGGTCTGCCAGATGTCTGTCAGGCCCAGGCCATCGCCTTTTACACCCCCAACCCAGGGCGATGGGTGGATGACGCCGCCCTGCAAGCAGGAGAACATGGGGATTACCTGTGGGTCTCTCCCGTCCAAGCTCAGCAGCTATCGCTCCAGGATTTGGGGCTGCAGCCTTTGGCCGAGGTAGAGGGTTGGCAACTGGTGCGCCGCTTGGGATCAGCCGGCGGGGAGCTTTCTCCCTCTCCCTAGCAAAAGACCCCAAAGGCCACCGCCAGCTTGCCATCCCCCAAAGGAGCCCAGGTTCCCCAGGCAATCGGCAAGGTACCCTTCACGGCTTTGCAGGCTTCTGGGCTGCCATCTAACCGGAACCCCTCAGCTAGAAGCCGCAGCAGCCCCGCACTGTACCCCCCTCAATCCCCCTGCCCCCCGTATACGGGGGGTTGGGAGGGAAGGGGGGGCGGTCGGAGCCGGGTAGTTTACGCAGCTCGGAAAAGCCAGTTGCCGGAGTGGGATCCTGTCGATGGAGGCAGCTCCTTCTCAAGAGCAAACGCCAAGGCTAGAGTCGCTTTGCCATGGGCAAGGTCGGATTCGAACCGACACGGTTTCCCGCCGCATTTTGAGTGCGGTGCGTCTACCAGTTCCGCCACTCGCCCAGGCTTGAACCATTATCCTACTGAACCGGCGAAACCTCGTCAACCACCCCTACGCGCCGCGGGCTTGCTCGAGTTGCTGGGCTTTTTGCCGCAGCTTGCGGGTTTGCTCCATCACCTCCTCCAGATCTTCCTGGGAGAGGCGCTCTACGTAGTTGATCTTGATCTCTTCCAGCAAGTCTTGCAGCAGGGAGCGGATCTCATCCAGAGCATGTTGCTGGGTAAGTTCACCTGCCAAGACTTCGCCAAATCGCCGCAACAGTTGGGCCACCAGCTTGGAGCCGACGGGATCCTCGAAGCTGTTGGTCAAGGCTTTGTAGGTGGTGGTGGTCAGCTCGCCGGCCAGGCGCTCCGTCAGTTGGCTGGGCAGGGATCCGAGGCCGGGCAGCCGTTCCAGGGTTTGCAGGGCGGGGAGTTGTTTGAGCAGGCCATCCAGGTTGTAGCGGAGCCATTGCTCCACCTCCGGCTGAACCTGGGGCAAGACGCGGTAGAGGACGGTGCGAAAAACCAGGTTGGCAATGGCTTCCAGCTCGTTGATCTCGTTGAGGTCGATGTAGCTGCGGGAGGGATCGGCTGCCGGCAGCAGGGGCAGGGATCCCCGCTGGATGGATGCCTGGATTTGGTTGATCACCCGCACGACGATGACCTCGGTCAGGTCTTCGGCGAAGTTGGTGACAAAGCCCTGGCTTACCTGGGCCCGGACCCGCTCCAGATCCAGCAACTGCGCCTGTCCCAGCCGGATGGTGACGGGGATCACCCGCAGCCAGCGCCAAAAGGGCAACAGCAGCAGCACATCGTACCAGCGCCAGAGCATGGCATCCAGCCAATTGACGCCGGTGTAGCGGCGGCTGATGGCCACCGTGCGCAGGACAAATTCCAGCCCAAACAGCAACACAAAGGGAAAATCCAGCAGCGGAAAAAAGTCCACGGGGCTGCCGCTCTCGCCGATGGGGCGGGAGTAGTTGGTCTCGAAGAGGGGGCGCAGCCGGGCCTGGAAAAATTCGATCCCGTCTTTGGGATCGACGCTGGCCAAGTATTCGGCAGTCCAGAAGCGGGCGAAGGCGGCCCTGGCCGAGTCGGCTCCGGGGATGTGCTCCCGCATCAAGTTGAGGATGCGCACAAACTGGCCGGTTTTGTTGGCGGCCTGAAAGGGGTTGGTCTCGATCATCTCGTCGCTCAGTTGCCGCAAGCGGGCCAGGAGCGGCGCTGCCGCTTCCGACTCCACCCCAAAGCGCAGGGTGACCTGGCGCAGCTCATCCACCAGGGCCAAGTAGCGCTGGGTTTCCGGGTTGGGCTCAATGCCTTTCACCGGGTCATACAGGTCGGTTACCGGGGAGCGGCTGGTTTCTTCGGAGAGAATCGGCAGCGGAATGGGAGGACCAAAGGCGCCAAAAATTTGCACCCGACCCTGGAGCCAAAAATCTCGCCCAGGCACATAGCTCATGTCGAAGAGCACCCAGCACAGGTTGCCCAGGGCCAGCAGAGCCATTCCTCTTTCGTAGAGGAGCAGCCAGCGACTTCGTCCCTTGCGAACAGAACGTTTGATAATGCGTCGGGCCGCGTTCATGATCTCGGGCAACGGGTCGGGTGAAGCCAGCCCTAGCCTACCACCCCTGGCTTGAGCTTCTCTGGGCCGCGGCAAGCTGTTGCACAACCTGGCCGAACTGCTGCCAGATGGCCTCTGCCTGTGGCCCCACCTGGCGCAGGATCCAGCCCTGACAGACGGGATCCGGAGACTTGACCAGCCAGTGTGGGGATTCTGTCCCGCTGACGTGAACGGTCGGCCAAGTGGGTTCCGGCCAGTCCCCCAGCAAATACAGGGATCCCCAGCAGAGATGGGATCCCAGCACCGACGCGGTGGAGACATGCTGGTGGGGAAAGCGGAGATCGATGTGTTCTTGCAGCCAGAGCTTTTTCTGGCGGCTAGCAGATGGGCTCCCGGCAGCGACCCAAACCCGCAAGCTGCTGGAAAGGCGCCGAAACTGCCAGCATTCCCCCATGGCCAGCCGCCCAGCCGTCCAGATCTCGGCATAGGCCAGGCGGGCACTGGGATCCAGCTCGATCTGCACCTGTTGGCGGAAGTCTGCTCCTGCGCCGGGAATGGTCGGGTGAGGGATCCAGATCAGTTGGCTGGTGGGGGCCAGCTTGACCTTGGCCTGTTGCCGGATCAGGCCGGGGTGGAGGCGGGTTGCCCCCTGGGTGCGAATTGCCAGCCCTGCGCCTGCCCCCAGCTCGATCGCGATGCGGTGGCGATCCCCGCCCAGCAGGCCGCCGTTGGGGTTGCGCAGGTAATAGAGGGGCGGCTCACCGGGGGATCCCAGCCATTGCAGGGGGGCCTGAGAATACTCCCAAATGCGGGCATGTTCGCCTTGGCGGCTGATCTTCAAGAGGGCCTTGCCGAAGGTCACAGGCGGCTTACAGAGGGGGAGTTAGCCTGGATGGGGCAAAAGAGCACCTCCCGCTTCAGCCAGCTCAGGATCTGATCCAGTCCCTCGCCCGTGCGCAGGTTGGTAAAGACAAAGGGCCTGTCTCCCCGCATGCGGCGGGCATCCCGTTCCATCACCCCCAAGTCCGCCCCCACATAGGGCGCCAGGTCGATCCTGTTGATCACCAGCAGGTCGGAGCGGGTGATCCCCGGCCCCCCTTGCGCGGGATCTTGTCCCCTTCGGCCACATCAATAACATAGATGCAGGCATCCACCAGCTCTGGGCTGAAGGTGGCCGCCAAGTTATCCCCTCCCGATTCCACCAAGATGGGATTCAGGGGACAGAAGCGGCGCTCCAGCTCCTGAATGGCATCGAGGTTGAGGGAGGCGTCTTCCCGAATGGCCGTGTGGGGACAGCCGCCGGTCTCCACGCCGATGATCCGCTCCGCCGCCAGCGCCTTGGCCCGCACCAAAAACTCGGCATCTTCGCGGGTATATTAGTCTCCACGGCCAAAGACAAGGGATCCCGCAGTGCCAGACAGAGCTTTTCCACCAGGGCGGTCTTCCCGGATCCCATCGGGCCGCCAATGCCAACCCGCACCGGCTGAGCAGTCTGCGCCATTTTGCCCGACCTCTGATACCTGATACTCTTCTTGGGCATTCTAGAACTAGACGCTTGCAAGGGATCCGGGTATGGTTCGACTTTTGGTGGCAACTGCCGTAGTGCTGGTGGGCTTTCTGGTGGTGAACCGGCTCTACCGCAACCCGCTCAGTTCAGAGCCAAGTCCAGAGCAGGCCAGCCCAGAAGCCGCCCAGCAAGGGATCCCCCAGGGAGGGCCGCTGCAGATCTACCAATCGCGGGAACAGCTCCAGCAAACCCTCAACCAAGGGGCTACAGCTACCCAACAGCAGGTAGAAGCCCTCGAGCAGTCCTTGGGCAATTAGTTGTGGCGGGCAGGAGGAGATATCCCCCAAACGCGCTAAAGTCGAGAATGCTGCAATTTTTTATAGATCATCCATGCGGATCCCTCCTGTTCCTCCGGAAAAAGCCGACAAGCAACTGCAGAAGGTTTACGAAAGCCTAGAAAAAACCTATGGCACCGCCCTCAACCCGCTACAGGTAATGGCCCACAAGCCGCAGCTGATGCGGGCGGTGATGAACCTGTACGGAGCGCTGCACACCGACAACCCCAACCTGCCCGAGGAGCTAAAAGAGCTGGTCAGCATCCGCATTGCCCAGATCAACGGCTGCCGCCACTACTGCCTGCCCTACCACACCCTGCAGGCGCAAAAACACGGCGCCTCCCCGGCCAAAATTGCCGCGGTGGCCCAGGCCCGCACCAGCGCCCTCTACACCGAAGCCGAGAAGCTGGCCATCGAGTACGCCGAGCGCATGACCGTGCCCAGCATGGTGGTGACCGACAGCTTCTTTGCCCGCCTCAAAACCATTTGGTCAGACGAAGATCTGGTGGAGCTCTCGGCCTGGATTGGCTTTATGAACTTCTGGACCAAGGTCATCGCCGCTTTGGATGTGCCTCTGGATCCCATCTTTGCCGAGCAGCTCCAGGCTTCCTAGTTTCCCAGGTGCTGATGAAGGATGGAGGAACTCCCCTCTTTTGCCAAAAAAGGGGGCAGAAGGATAGACACCCTTCCATAAAGGCTGCTGCCTAGGCCCAGTCATCCCGTGTACTGAAGCTGCGGCCGTAGACCTGGCCGCGGGCGTGGATCTGGCGGGTGCGGGCAAACAGCTCCTCTTCGCTCAGGCCCCACTGTTCCAAGATCTGATCCAAATCCCGCTGCAGATCCCAGGCGCCGGGAAAGCCGTGGTAGCGGATGCGCAGACGGGCCACTTCGGCCAGCACCCAATCCGAGGGGGGGCTCTCCTGCACTTGGGCCATCAGCTCGTTGAGAAGAGCCCGATCGGTGTCGTATTGCGGATGCTGCTGCTCCCGTCGAGAGGAGCTGTTTGTAGGGGAACCAGCCATTGCTCTCCCTCCTTTTTTTCACGTTAGCTGAGTCATCAAGAGCTCCTCAATAGCAAGAATTGGGATCCCTGATGGCCCGAGAGCTCGAGGAACCGCGGGAAAGCCGCTATACTGCAAATGTTGCAGACCATAAACATTCTTCAGTTGCGGAGGCGGCGGCCATGCCCATGCCCATGATCGAGACCCGTACTGACCGGATGCTGCTCAACTTTGGGCCGCACCATCCTTCTATGCACGGGGTCTTGCGCCTGCTGGTCACCCTCGATGGCGAAAACATCGTCGACTGCGAGCCGGTGATTGGCTATCTGCACCGCGGCATGGAAAAAATTGCCGAAAACCGCACCGTGGTGCAGTACCTGCCCTACGTCTCCCGCTGGGACTACGGTGCCGGCATGTTCAACGAGGCCATCACCGTCAACGCCGTCGAGAAACTGGCTGGGATCCCGGTGCCCCGGCGGGCCAGCTACCTGCGGGTGATCATGTTGGAGCTGACCCGCATCACCAACCACCTGCTCTGGTTTGGCCCCTTCTTGGCCGACCTGGGCGCCCAAACCCCCTTCCTCTACGCCATGCGGGAGCGGGAGTGGATCTTGGATTTGTTTGAAGCCGTCACCGGCATGCGCCTCATCAACAACAACTACTTCCGCGTCGGGGGCGTGGCGGTGGATCTGCCCTACGGCTGGACGGAAAAATGCCTCGATTTTTGCGAGTACTTCCTGCCCAAGGTAGATGAGTACGAGCGGCTGGTTACCGACAACCCCATCTTCCGCCGGCGGCTGGAAGGGATAGGGGTCATCTCCAAGCAAGATGCCATCAACTGGGGCCTGTCTGGGCCCATGCTGCGGGCCTGCGGCGTCAACTGGGATCTGCGCAAGGTGGATCACTACGAGTGCTACGACGACTTCGACTGGGAGGTGGCGGTTTACCCAGAGGGGGATTGCCTGGCCCGCTATCGAGTGCGCATGAAGGAGATGCGCGAGTCCTGCAAAATTGTGCAGCAGGCGGTGAAGGCCCTGCCCGGTGGCCCCTTTGAAAATCTGGAAGCCAAGCGCATGCTGGAGGGGCCAAAGTCGGAGTGGAACAAGGGCGACTACCAGTTCATCAGCAAAAAGCCCTCGGCCAACTTCAAGATCCCCAAAGGAGAGGCCTACGTACGGGTGGAGAGCGCCAAAGGGGAGCTGGGCATTTACATCGTCGGCGACGACAACGTCTGTCCGTGGCGCTGGAAGATCCGTCCACCCGGCTTTGTCAACCTGCAGGTGTTGCCTCAGCTCATTCGCGGCATGAAGGTGGCCGACATGATCGCCATCTTGGGCAGCATCGACATCATTATGGGGGAGGTGGATCGCTAAGATACTCGTAGGAAAGGGAGGACAAGGGCGATGGCCTGGGCGATCTTGCTTCTGCCGCTCCTGATTGTCGTAACTATTGCCGCGATTATCGGTCCCAAGCAATGGGCCAAGTACCAAGAAGAAAGGCGCCGCCGCGCCGAAGAGTTATCCGACGCCCGCCTGCAGGCCATCATTCAGCAGGAGCTGCGCCGCCGCCACCGTCCCCCTCAGTCGGATCCCAACGGCAAAGCCTAGTTAGATCCACAGACTCCAGTGCCTTTTTTGACTCACCGTCTCTAGGGAGCCACTCAACCCCATGACAACCGCCGGCATTGACCTACAGCTTGGTTTTGAAACAGCCCTGCAAAACTTGGGCCTGAGCCCAGGCGCTGCCCACGCTTTGTGGGTACCTTTGCCCATGTTGCTCATGGTCATCGCCGCCACCTTAGGAGTGATGGTCATGACCTGGCTAGAGCGGAAGATCTCGGCGGCGGCCCAGCAGCGGATTGGCCCCAACATGGCCGGGCCACAGGGGGTACTGATCCCGATTGCCGATGGCATCAAGCTCTTGACGAAGGAAGATGTGCTGCCCAGCTTGGCCGACCCAGTTTTGTTCACGCTGGGGCCGATCCTGGTTTTCCTGCCGGTCTTTTTGTGTTATCTGGTGGTTCCCTTCGGCCAGAACCTATTGATCTCCAACATCGCCATCGGGGTGTTTTTCTTGATCGCCACCTCCAGCGTGCAGCCCATCGGCCTGTTGATGTCGGGCTACGGCTCCAACAACAAGTATTCTCTGCTGGGGGGGCTGCGGGCGGCGGCCCAGTCAATTAGCTACGAACTGCCCTTGGCCTTGTCGGTGCTGGCGGTGGTGCTGATGAGCAACGGCCTGGACACCGTGGGGATCGTGGAGCAGCAGAGTGGGCTGGGGATCCTCAGTTGGAACGTGTGGCGGCAGCCGATTGGCTTTGTCATTTTCCTGATCTCGGCGCTGGCGGAAACCGAACGGATCCCCTTTGATTTGCCGGAAGCCGAAGAGGAGCTGGTGGCCGGCTACCAGACGGAGTACTCCGGCATGAAATTTGCCCTGTTTTACCTGGGATCCTACGCCAACTTGCTGCTGGCCTCTCTCATTGCGGCGGTGTTGTACTTGGGCGGCTGGTCGTTTGTGGTGCCGGTGGAAACAATTGCCGCCTGGCTCGGGATCCCGTTGGACAACCCCTTTTTGCAGATCGGCGCGGCGGTGTTGGGCATTCTCATGACGATGGTCAAGGCTTTTATCTTTGTGTTTTTGGCCATCCTCTTGCGCTGGACCCTGCCGCGGGTGCGCATTGACCAGCTGTTGGATTTGGGGTGGAAATTTCTGCTGCCCGTCTCGTTTGTCAATTTGCTGTTGACGGCAGCTTTGAAGCTGGCCTTCCCAACTTTTTTCGGGGGTTAATGAAAGTAGAAGCAGCAAGGGAGAGGAAATAGGTCATGACTTTTCTAAAGCGCGTTGGCGAATACGTAAGCGATGCCTTCAAGGCTGCTAAGTACATTGGCCAGGGGATGGGGGTCGTCTTCGACCACATGAACCGCCGGCCCGTGACTGTTCAGTACCCCTTTGAGAAGCTGATCCCTTCCGAGCGCTTTCGGGGACGTATCCATTTTGAGTTTGATAAGTGTATTGCCTGTGAAATCTGTGTTCGGGTTTGCCCCATCGACCTGCCCGTGGTGGACTGGGTCTACAACACCGAGCTGAAGAAAAAAGAGCTCTACAGCTACAGCATCGATTTTGGGGTATGCATTTTCTGCGCCAACTGCGTAGAGTTTTGCCCCACCAACTGCCTCTCGGTTACCGAAGATTATGAGCTAGCCACCTACGACCGCCACGAGCTGAACTACCATCAGGTGGCGCTAGGTCGCCTGCCTTCCAAAGTAACAGAGGATCCAATGGTGACACCTCTGCGGGAGTTTGCCTATCTGCCCAAGGGGGTTATTGACCCGCACGACCTGCCCCCTGGATCCCAGCGAGCTGGGAAGCGACCGGAGGAGATTCTGGCGGAAATGAGAGCGGCCAAAGCTGCTAAGGAAGCCGAAGCGAAAGCAGCCAAGGCTGCTGCGGAATAGCGTGACATACTCCCGCACTCATGCTGACGCAAAGCGCTCCGCGCCGCTGTCCGCCACCCCTAGCCCCTTTCCCAGGGGATGTGACTGTTTGAACTTGTGGGACTGCTTTCCAGCATCGCCCGCTGCCGCAAGGTGATGGCCAGAAAAAGCGTCGAGGCCGCGAAGTTGGAGCTGTCCTTAGTGGGAAGGAGATGCCTGGGGCGCAGAAATAAGGTCTTCTGAACCCTGCGATCTGCAATCAAAGATCTGAGTATGAGTATATAGGTGTGGTGTCCTAGTCTGAACCAAAATGGCCATACGTGGGCAGGGCAGATGGCTGCCAGCCTTGGCTAACTTCAGGGGAAGGAAAACATAAACTCACGCACACTGTCAGTGGATGAGACCGAGCCTTCAAAAGTCCGCCTGACGATTCCGCTCTTGCGAACCGTTACGGTAAAGGGAATGGGATCAGTTGATGAGGTGCAGCGCTGGGACAATTCCACCAAGATGTAGTATATCCCTGAGGGCGGGGTGGAAGTCGAAAAGACATTCTCCACAGGATTTTGGGTTACGTCAGAACAGCGGGCATTGGCGTTCCTACCCCTATCAAACACGGTCTGCCCCCTGGGACCCGTCACATACAGGTCAAGGTCATCGATGGTGTTCCAACTCAAGGTAACTTGAATGGCTGGAGGTGTCGGTCCAGGAGTGGGGGTGGGAGAGCGTGTCGGTTTAGGAGTGGGGGTGGGAGAGGGTGTCGGTGTAGGAGTTGGCGTGGGCGCAGGTTCCCCAGTGACCCTCTGAGCAAAGTTTCCTTGGAAAGTATTGCCAGCCAGGTAGGCTGCGACTACCGCATCTGGGGTGCCGGGGGCCGCCTGAATTGCCACTCCCACGCCCTCGCCCCGAGCTAGGAACGTATTCCCGGAAATGGTGCGGGCCTGGGTTCCCTGCAAAATACGAATGCCGACACTGCCGGCTATCCTGCCCACGCCGATCTGGTTGGATTGAATGGATGGAATTGAGCCTGCCCCATCCAGCTGAATCCCGGTAGTGCCACTCGTACTTGCTTGCCGCGCCTGCAGTACCAAGCCAGCTCCAGCTGTGGGTGGATCCCCTTCGATTTGGTTGTTGCGGAAGATCCCGCCAGAGTTGTCGCTATAGCGAACGGCCAAAGCCCCCAAAGCCTGCAGGAGAATTGTGTTGTTTTCAAGGATGGGATTGCTGCCCGGCACAGTGCCTATGCCCACACCACCCGTTTTACTGACAATCGGCGAGACACGGCTGACCCGGCCATTCCCAGAGATCTGCACACAGGGATCCAAAAATTGCCGGCAAAAAATCTGGGCCAATTGGTTTAAAGCTCCCTCCAAAACGGCAGCGTTGCCGTTGACCAAGATGTTGGAGCGGGGGTCGTTGAGGGTAACCTTGCTCGGCTGAAAGGTGCCACCGTTGACCTGCACCCTTCCGCCTTCCAACACCACCTCCACCCCTTGCAGGCTGGTTTGGCTGGCTACGATCACGTCGAACAACCCGGCCAGGATCTCATAAGCTGTGGAGCTGGTAATCCGAATCCGCCCGCCATTGGTGCCGTCGCCCCCATCCAAGGCCAGATCCTTCTCTAGCCTCTCCTTGCCCGCCCCCAAAATCTGGATCAGCACCTCTAGCCCCTCTGTGGCATTTTGCAGCCGCTGCGCCTGTGCCACAGCATCGGCCAGCTTGGTAAAGGGGCCCTTGGCTGGATCCACTTGCAGGATGACGGGCCCACCACCTGGCGATGGTGGGGGAGGAGAGTTGCCCGTGCCTCCTCCTCCACAGCCGAAAGCGATCCCTGCCAACAGAGTCAGCAAGAGGGAACCGGTTCGCCAGCTAGATCGGGATACTTGGCCGTCTGTGGAAAGGGGGCCTTTCATCGGTGGAAAATCCTTGGCAAGTCCCTATCGGTCAAGCCTATCAGAACTGCGGATACCTAGAGCCCGGATGAACCCCTGGGATCCAATTCTCTCAAGCAGAGCCTCCCAAAAGGGATCCCTGCCCTATTGAACTTGGCAGAGGATCCGCAATCAGTACAGTTAAAATTTCTTCGAGAAATTTGGAGTTCTAGGGGGGCTGCCCCAAGTAACTCGACAGGGGGTTGCTGAAGGAAGGGTTGCCGGCCAACCACGACCTGCAACAATGGCAAGCAGACCAGGGTAGACGCTGAGCCGCTATATCCTGAGAACGGGTCCAGATAGGGTTACAGGTCAGCCATGTCCTCTTTCGTTCGCTCGGTTGCGCCGCAGCAGCTAGCTGCCCGCCTGAGGGATCCCGAGGCTGGCCCTCTGCAACTCATCGATGTGCGGGAACCGGCCGAGTTGGAGTTGGCCAATCTCAGTGCCCTCGGGTTTCGCAACTACCCCTTGAGCCAGTACCAAGAGTGGCGCGAGCAAATCTTGAGGGAGCTCGATCCCCATTGTCCAACCTTTGTCCTCTGCCACCACGGCATCCGCTCTGCCCAAGTGAGCCAGTGGCTGCTGGCCAACGGCTTCAGCCAGGTCTACAACATCAGCGGCGGCATCCACGCCTGGGCTCTTGAGGTGGATCCCAGCCTGCCCACTTATTGAGCTTCTACAGCGTCAGGGATCCCACCTTTTGTTCTAACAACTGGGCCAGATCTTGCAAGAAGGCCGCCGCGTGGGCGCCGTAAATAACGCGGTGGTCGCAGGTGAGGTTGACCTGCATCTGGGAGCGGATGGCGATGGCTTTTTCTGGTGTGGCCACCACGGTGGGGCGAGCAGCGCCGACGGCCAAAATAGCTCCTTGGTTGGGAGGCAGGATGGCGTCGAAGCGATCCACCCCAAACATGCCCAGGTTGGAGAGGGTAAAGGTGCCGCTGTTGTACTCCTCCGGCTGCAGTTGCTTGCGCCGCGCCCGCTCCACCAGATCCTTCCAGCGGCGGGAGATCTCGTAGAGATCGGTCCGGTTGGCCTGCTTGAGCACAGGGGTGATCAGGCCGCCGTCTTCCATGGCCACCGCCACGGCAATGTTGATCTCGGCTTTGTAGTGGATCCCGTTTTCCGTGTAGCTGGCGTTGAGGAGGGGATGCTTTTCTAGGGTCAGGGCCACCGCTTTCACCAAAAGGGCCGTCAGGGTTACCCCTTTGGGCTTCACCTGTTGGTAAAGCTGATCCAGGCTGTCGGTGGTGATGGTGTAGCCGACGTGGAACACCGGCACGCCCAAGCTGGCGTTCATGTTGCGCACCACCGCCGCCTGCAACGTGCTCAAGGGAACCACTTCTCCCAACGGGGCAGCCGCAGAGACAGGGGGGGGAGCTGCCGCTTGCGTAGAGGCGGCCTGAGCTGCAGCCCGCTCCACATCTTCGGCCACGATGCGCCCACCAGGGCCGGAGCCGCGCACCGTGCGCAGGTCGATCCCCAGGCTTTCTGCCAATTTTTTCGCCCGTGGGGAAGCCAGGATCCGCTGGGATCCGGCCCCGTTGGAGCCAGTTGGAAGGGTGGGGGTGGGGATCGCCGCAGGGACAGGGGTTGGCTGTTGAACTGTGGGGGTGGGGACTGCAGTAGGTGCAGTTGCCGGTAGAGCACCCTTAGAGAGGGCCTTGGCTCGCTCTTGGGCCTCGGCCACCTCCGCTTCGGTTTCGGCAATGAGGGCGATGGGGGCGCCCACCGGCGCCGATTCCCCTGCTGGGATGAGGATGCTGGCCAGAATGCCGCTGTGGAAGGACTCCACGTCCATGTCCGCCTTGTCCGACTCCACCACCAGGATGTTTTCCCCTTTCTCCACCCGGTCGCCGGGGTTTTTCAGCCAGGCGACGATCTTGCCCGTTTCCATGGTGGAGCTGAGGGCCGGCATGGAGAGTTCGTGGATCATGGCGGGGATGGCAACACAGCAGAGAAGATTGTAACCCAGCAGACGGGATCCCGGCGCCGCCCCCTGGGCCTATCGGCCAGCTTCTGCCTCGGCCACCACCAACAGGGTTTTCAGCAGGGAATCGGGGTTGAGGCTGATGGAGTCGATCTCCTGCTGCACCAGGAAGCGGGCAAAGTCGGGGTAGTCGCTGGGGGCTTGTCCACAGATGCCGATCTTGCGCCCGTGGCTTTTCACCGTCTGGATTACCTGGGCGATCAGCCGCTTAACGGCCTCGTGGCGCTCGTCAAAAAGATGGGCCACCAGGGCCGAGTCGCGGTCCAACCCCAGGGTGAGCTGGGTGAGGTCGTTGGAGCCGATGGAGAAGCCGTCGAAGATCTGGCAGAACTCGTCGGCCAGGATGACGTTGCTGGGCAGCTCGCACATGACGTACACCTGCAGGCCGTTTTCCCCCCGCACCAGGCCGTGGCGGGCCATCTCCTCCAGCACCCTGTGTCCCTCTTCGGGGGTGCGGCAGAAGGGGATCATCAAGATGACGTTGGCCAGGCCCATCTCGTCCCGCACCCGTTTCATGGCCCGGCACTCCAGCGCAAAGCCGTCGCGGTAGCGGGGATCGGTGTAGCGGGAGGCCCCCCGCCAGCCAATCATCGGGTTTTCCTCGTGGGGCTCGTAGCGGGCTCCGCCCAGCAGGTGGGCGTATTCGTTGCTCTTGAAGTCCGACAGCCGCACGATCACCGGCTTGGGGTAGAAGGCGGCGGCGATGGTGGCCACCCCCTGGGCCAGCTTGTCCACAAAGTACTCCGGCTTGTCAGGGTACTGGGCGGTGAGCTCTGCCAGGCGCGGCTCCTCCTTGACCGCCTCCTCGTAGTGAACCAACGCTAGAGGGTGCACCTGGATGTGGTTGGCAATGATGAACTCCAGCCGCGCCAGACCTACGCCATCGCAAGGGATCTCGCTGAGGCCAAAGGCTTTTTCCGGGTTGCCCACGTTCATCATCAGTTGGGTGCGGGGACGGGGCAGCTCCTCCAGCGGGATCTCTGTAACTTCATAGGGCAAAAGACCTGGGTAGACGCGCCCTTCCTCCCCTTCGGCGCAGGAGATGGTGATGGGATCGCCGGAGCGGAGCACTTGCGTGGCGTTGCCGCAGCCAACAATGGCCGGGATCCCCAGCTCGCGGGCGATGATGGCCGCATGGCAGGTTCTGCCCCCCTGGTTGGTGACGATGGCGCTGGCCTTTTTCATGATCGGCTCCCAGTCGGGATCCGTTTTTTCGGTCACCAGCACCTCGCCGGCTTGGAACTGATCCGAGCGGCGCACATCCAAAATGACGCGGGCCGTGCCCTGGCCAATGGCCTCTCCCACCGCCCGTCCCCGCACCAGGGGTTCTGGGCGGGCCTGCGGCTGGGTAAAGCGATAGGTCTTGAGGCGGTTGGCGGCCTTTTGGGATTGCACCGTCTCAGGGCGGGCCTGGACGATGAACAGCTCGCCGCTGATCCCATCTTTGGCCCACTCGATGTCCATGGGAGTGAAGCGGCCCCGCAGCGCCGAGTAGTGCTCTTCGATGAGGCAGGCCCAGCGAGCCAGCTCCAGGATCTCGTCGTCCTTGAGGGCATATTGCCGGCGCAGGCTCTCGGGGACGGGTACGTTTTTGGTGGAACGGGATCCCTCCTCGTCGTAGACCAGCTTCAGGGCCTTGCTGCCCAGCTTGCGCGAGAGGATGGGCCGCAGCCCCTGCTTCAGGGTAGGCTTAAAGACCACGTATTCGTCGGGGTTGACGATCCCTTGCACCACGTTTTCCCCCAGCCCGTAGGCGGCGGTGATCAGCACCGCGTCTTTAAAGCCCGTTTCTGGGTCGATGGAGAACATCACCCCCGAGCAGGCCAAGTCCGAGCGCACCATCTTCTGCACCCCCACCGAGAGGGCCACCTGGAAGTGGTCGAAGCCCTTGATCTGGCGGTAGGAGATGGCCCGGTCGGTAAACAGGCTGGCAAAGCAGCGGTGGCAGGCCTGCAGCACCGCCTTGATCCCGTGCACGTTGAGGTAGGTCTCCTGCTGGCCGGCAAAGCTGGCATCCGGCAGGTCTTCGGCGGTGGCGCTGGAGCGCACCGCCACATCGGTATCGGGGCCGTAGCGCTCGCACAGCTCCTGGTAGGCCTTGGCAATGGCCTGCTCCAGCTCTGGGGGGAAAGGCGTCTGCAAAATCAAGGTGCGGGCGGCCTTGCCCCGCTCGCGCAGGTTCCGCACATCCTCGATATCGAGGTCTTTGAAGATCTCCCGCAGCTTCTCCTCGAGGCCGGCAGCGGCGATGAACTGGCGATAGGCATGGGCCGTGGTGGCAAACCCCAGGGGCACGCGGATCCCTTTGGGGGCTAGCTGCTGCAGCATTTCTCCCAAGGAGGCGTTTTTCCCGCCCACCTGGGCCACGTCCCGCAGCCCCACTTCGGTGAGGGGCACAACCAAGGGCGGCTCTGAGCCAAGCTGGCGTTGAGAGGGCTGTTGAAGTTGGGATCCCAGCGTTGCTCCATCCGACATGCTCCGTCTCCTTATGCCCATCAGACTCAAATGTGAACCACGGCTGCAATACTTACGTGCAGCCAAAAACCATCCCCCAGCCAGAATCTGGCCTGGCTTTGAGGGTCTATACCCTCACTGTACTGAGGGTTTTCCGCTGGTTAAAATCCCGGCGCAACCCCCTAGAAAAGGCTGAGAAGGGGTTGACACAAAGCCATCTCGCCAGGATCCATCTGAGAAGGTTGCCACAAATCTTCGACCTTTTTTATCTAATGCAAAAGTAACCGCTCTGCCACAATGTTTTCAAAGCAGCAGTTTGCGGAAACAGGGCAAATGGAAGACCCCAGAGATCCAGTGGCAGAAATTCGCCGGGTGACAGTGACGGAGAAACAGCAGGGCTTGCGGCTGGATCGCGGGTTGGCAGAACAACTGCCGGAGCTGTCGCGCTCGCGCCTGCAGCAGCTTATCCGCCAGGGCCAAGTTTGGCTGAACGGCCAGCCCTGCCTGGATAAGGATCGCCCCCTGCAGGCCGGGGATCAAATCGAGGTGCGGATCCCGCCGGCCACCCCCACCCCCTTGCAGCCGGAGCGGATCCCCTTAGATATCCTCTATGAAGATGAGGATCTGCTTGTCATCAACAAGCCGCGCGGCCTGGTGGTGCACCCGGCTCCTGGACATGCCAGCGGCACCCTAGTGCATGCGCTGCTGGCCCACTGTCCTCGCCTTTCTGGGATCAACGGCGAGCAGCGTCCGGGGATCGTCCATCGCCTCGACAAGGACACCACCGGCGCCCTGGTGATCGCCAAACACGATCAGGCCCACCAGCACCTGCAGGCTCAGATTCAAGCCAAGACCGCTCGGCGCATCTACCTAGGGGTGGTGTTTGGCCGGCCAGCCCAAAGCCAAGGTACCATCTCTGCCCCCATTGGCCGCCACCCGGTGGATCGCCAGAAGATGGCGGTTGTGCCCCCCGGCCAAGGGCGAGCGGCGGTAACCCACTGGCAGGTGCTGGAGCGCCTGGGCAACTACACCCTGATGCAGTTTGAGCTGGAGACCGGGCGCACCCATCAAATTCGGGTGCACGCCGCCCACCTGCGCCTGCCCATTGTCGGGGATCCCCTCTACACCCAGAGCAAAACCAGCCCCGTCAAACTCAGCGGCCAAGCTCTGCATGCCTGGAAGCTCTCCTTTGTCCACCCGCGCACCGGCCAGCCGCTGCAGGTTACCGCCCCTCTGCCGGAAGAGTTCGAGCGGCTGCTACGGCAGTTGCGCAGCCAGGCCGGCTAGGCAGCCTCAGAGGTCGCTCTCCGCTCTGTCTAGCCTGTCCAATTGGGGTTCATGCTGATCCCCGTCCCCAAGAAGTTTCAGCCTTCAGCAAATCTTTAGAGAAGTCGGAAGTACAGCCTTTTAATTTAAAATAGGGTACAGGTATTCAAGAGGAAGGAGAGAA